>JBBQIF010000114.1:0-7912 GCA_038324665.1 Bacteroidia bacterium | reverse complement strand
GCTTTCGTTCTCAATTAACCCGCATTATGGATTTGCTGCCTGAAAAAAGACAAAATCTCTTGTTCTCTGCGACGGATTCCACTGACTTAGAAAACCTAATCAATACCTTCTTTAACCACCCAGAGAAAGTAGAAATAGCAGCCTCGGGCACTCCGCTTCTTCAAATAAACCAGAAAGGCTATTTGGTGCCAAATTTCAATACCAAGGTGAACTTTTTGGAGCACCTGTTAAAAGCAGATAAGGAATACAATAAGGTGTTGATATTTGTTAAGAGCAAAAGAACAGCTGATATGCTTTACGAAGCAGTGAAAACTAAATTCATAGGGCAGGTAGATGTGATGCACTCTAACAAATCGCAGAACTATAGGCTCAATGCTGTTAAATTCTTCGACGAAGGCGAATTCCGCATACTAATAGCCACCGATATTTTAGCCAGGGGCATGGATATCAAAGACATCAGCCATGTTATAAATTTCGATATACCGCAGGAACCAGAAGATTATATGCACCGCATTGGCCGAACAGGCAGGGCGAAGAAAGCCGGCGATTCTCTTACTTTTATAACAGCCGAAGATACCAATTACCATCATGCCATTGAAAAACTAATGGGTATGAAAATACCGATGGGTACCATGCCAGAAGAAGTGCCTATATCCAAACTATTGCTTGAGGAAGAGATACCTGAAAAGCCCAATAAGGATTACCTAAAGGACGTAAGGAAGAAAACTACCACCGGAAAAGCTTTCCAAGAAAAGAGTGCCAAGAACAGCAAAGTAAATTTAGGTGGTTCTTATAAGCGCACCATTAAGGAAAAATACAAGAAACCCAAGAGTAAGGGCAATAATTGAGTCATATTTTGGGCTGCTTAGCATTTAATCCCTGAGAAAACTATACTTTTGTTTCTGCCATTGTTTTGGAATGAAAAGAGTCTTATTTATACTTTTCGCTTCGTTTTTTCTGCTTTCCTGTTTCAAAAAGGATAAGGCTATTGTTTTGCCCAACGCAGAGACCACTATCAGCACTTTCTACATGGGAGAGGGTGATGACCCATATTCAAAACAGGTGTATTTTGACCTTAGCACCAATACTTTCCAAATGCGGGAATTGAAAGATTGGGACCTTTGCTTTGAGTCAGGTGATAAGGCCTATGGTGTTTTTTGTAATTTGCCCAATTCCTTTATGAAGATATGTAAATCGGAGATTTTCCAGCTGATTGAGCCAAAGAATAGTGATACCAATTATATTAAACATAGAGTAGAATTTAATGAGTTAATTGGTGAAAGTGATGGACAGGCAGCACATTCAGCCATTGGTGATTGGAGCAAATTCTTCCTGTTAGATAATAATAAACAAAAGCTCCCGGGCGTTTATTTTATTGAATTAAAATATTTAAATGATAGTAATCGATTCTGGAGATTACAAATAATCAGTGTGAATGATACTGCCTATATCTGTACGATTAGTCAGCGGCATGATAACAAACCTGCTGAAATTGTGATAAAAAAGAACAAAGTACAGAATTTTACTTTTTACAGTTTAAGAAACGGAGGAAGAATAGTAGATAATGCAGAGCCACCAAAAAACAACTGGGATATTGAATTTACAAAGTATTTCTCTTATGTGAGTAACAGTACTACCACTATTCCATATAATCCCATTGGGGTATTGAGCAATCCAAATAATGTGGAAGTTGCCACTGATTTCAATACTGCTTTTGATTCTATTAATGGAAATTCACTTATCAATTATACCTTCAACAAAAATAGGGACGCCATTGGATATGATAACTGGAAAACCATTGATAATTATGGCTCTAACTTTAAATACACAGTGCATTCTAATATCACTTATATCATAAAAGATACAGATGGGCATTATTATAAATTGCGATTTTTGGATTTTTATGACAAATTATTGAGGAGAGGCAATCCTAAATTTGAGTTCATAAGGATAAAGTAATTTAAGCACATGTTAGGATGCGGTCATCCTGAAGTACATTGCAACCTTAGGCTGTGCGGCTGGATGTTTGCTTAGGATCACATATTGTAAGGAGAATCACATTTTAGCATGTTGTTAGGGCAAATTATCCCAAATACTTACCCATCTCCTCCTGCATCATTTTAGCTGCTTTCTCTGATTTCTAAGCATAATCTCGATCAATAGAAAATATCAATTATTTGCCTACTCAAATTACTTAAAAAGTCTTTGAGTTTGACAGCCTTTATTGGTGAAATCAAGGAAATTTGGAAAAGTTACCATTTTTTGGTAACTTTGTTAAAAAGTATACATATGGGAAAGAACACGTCGATATCTCTAGGAAATCATTTTGAAACCTTTGTTGACTATAATATTACAAAAGGTCGGTTTAAAAATGCGAGTGAAGTTATCAGGGCAGGACTGCGATTACTTGAAGAAGAGGAAGATCGCGTTTTAGCATTAAAGAATGCTATCCAAGAAGGTCTTGAAAGTAGAAGGTCTTTAAACTTTGATCCTAAAAAACATCTAGAAATACTAAAGGCGAAAAAAAAGAAAAATGGCTAAATATCATTTAACTAATAAGGCAGTTGAAGATTTAGCGGATATCTGGAATTATACTTTTGAAGAATGGTCGGAAAAGCAGGCCAATAATTATTATGCTTTACTATTAGATTTATGCCGAGAATTAGCAGAAAATGCTGGTCGAGGTAAAAAATATGATATAATTGCACAAGCCTTATTGGGCCACAGAAGCAATGAACATATAATTTTCTATAAGGTTATCTCAATAAAAGAAATTGAAGTTGTAAGAATACTTCATGGCAGAATGGATTTAAAAACTAAACTCTGAATTAAACTGCAATAAAGGTTCAGTTGAAAATTGTTATCCCAAATACTTCCCCATCTCCTCTTGCATCACCTTGGCTTCTTCGGCAGCCTTCTCCGCATAATCCTCTCCGTTGGAGGCATAAAGGATGCTTCTGCTGGCGTTAATTAATAAACCACCATCGGCAGTAGCTGCATTGCTGCAAACATCGGCCAGACTGCCACCCTGGGCACCAACACCAGGTACAAGTAGAAAGTGATTTGGTATTATTTGCCTGATGGTTTTAAGGTCCGCTGCCCTAGTAGCACCTGTTACAAACATTAAATTATTAGGATTGCCCCATTTACTTACAGTTTCTATTACCTGTTCATACAGTTTTTTGCCATTTACCTCCAATGCTTGAAAATCTTTGCTACCCGCATTGCTTGTAAGACCGAGGCAAATGACCCACTTACCGGGGAATTCAAAAAATGGTTTAAGCGAATCCTCGCCCATATAAGGGGCTACCGTAATGGCATCAAAGTTCATGGTTTGGAAAAAAGCGCGGGCATACATGCTACTGGTATTGCCAATATCACCCCGCTTAGCATCGGCTATGCTCATGCAATCGGGCGGTATGCTCTTCAGCGTGGCCTCCATACACTGCCAACCCTTAGCACCGTATTGCTCGTAGAAGGCCGTATTAATTTTATAACAAACCGTGTAACGCTTAGTAGCATTTATAATGGCGCGATTGAATTTTAGCATACCCTCCATACTCTTTTCAATACCAGTGGGAAGCTTATCCATATCTGTATCCAAACCTACACAGAGCATACTCTTTTTTAACTTTATCTGCTCAATTAATTCTTGCCTTGTCATAAAAATATGTGCAAAAATGCAATAAAAAACAATCATACTTAAAAAAATGATTATTTTCGAAGCCTTTATGAGGCAAGTTTCAATTTTCATTTGTTTTTTCACATTCATATCCATTTCCAAGGCTCAGGAAAACTCGAACGATAAGGGCGTTTTCTCGGGCAATTTCCAAAGTAATACCCAACTTTATGATAAAGACAATAAGATAGGGGCAAACACGGAGGTTTATAAAAAATATAAAAGCAGTGTAGATGCCTGGCTTATGCTGAATTATGCTATTAAAGGTTATCATTTTTCTCTCAGATATGACATGTATAACAATTCTCCTTTGTTGAACCCTCAAGGCGTTTATAATAAGCAGGGAGTAGGTTTTTGGCAAGCCTCTAAAGACATCAAGAAACTAAATATTACCGCAGGTTTTTTTTACGATCAGTTTGCCAGTGGTATTATTTTCCGCGCCTACGAAGACAGGTTGATAGGAATTGACTTTGCGATGCAGGGTGTAAGGGTAAAATATACCACAGATCATTTTGCAATGAAGGCATTTGCAGGTCAGCAGAAAGGAAATATATTTAGTGGAGATAGGTTTACCGTATCCCCAGAGGCAATAAAGGGCCTAAACGTTCAATACAATGGTCGGATAGCCGATAAAATAGCAGTTGAGGTTGGCACTTCCACAGTGAACAGAGCCCTTGACCAGCCAACAATGAACGCAGTTGTGGCAGCCATTAATTCACAGCCACTTGCCACTCGTTTTATTCCCAAATACAATACATACTCTGCCAATGGTTATGGAAGTGCTGGATGGAAAGATCTAAAACTTTCTGGTGAATATGTTTATAAGACAAGAGAAGCAATTAAAAACCAAAATGGTGATCTTCTAATTAATAAAAGTGGTACTGTTCTATTTACCTCACTCAGTTATTCTAAAGCTAATCTAGGTAAGAAAAAGCATTTTTCCTTTGGTGCCAACTTGCAGTATAAGAAAATTGAGAATTACAGTTTTCGTACCTCCCCCTTCGAGATATTGAACAATGGTAACATCTCCTACCTTCCTTCCATCACCAAACAAAATACCTATCGATTATTGGCCCGTTATAACGCTGTTACACAGGTATTGGGTGAGGAAGCCTACCAGGCCGACTTGTTATTTACCCCAAAAAGAGGAACCACTTTTGCGTTTAATGTTTCACAAGTAAGGAGCCTTGCTGCCAATGGCGATGGCAAAGGAAACGCCAAAAAACTGTTCCATGAACTTTATGGTGAAGTTCAGCATAAATTCACTAAGAAATTTAAAGCAAAAGTTGGATTGCAATCCGTTTTCTACGACCAGCAACGCTATGAACAAAAGGACAGTACATACCCCACTGTTAAAGCATTTACTCCTTTTATGGAGCTTACTTACAAACTCACTTCCTATAAATCTATTCGTGTAGAAAGCCAATACCTTAAAACAGGTCAGGATTTAGGTAGTTTTTTAAATGCAATTGTTGAGTTTAATTATGCACCACATTGGAGTTTTAGTGTTGGTGACATGGTAAACATAGAACCTCACCGTTCAGCATCCAGCACTATCCCTTCTGAGATCATACATTATTACAGCGGTTTTGTGGGTTATACCGAGGGTCCGACAGTGTTCACTGTGGCTTATATCAAACAGGTACAAGGTGTAAATTGTACAGGTGGTATCTGCAGAGTAGAACCGGCCTTTAGTGGAGTAAGGTTAACACTAAGTAGCAGTTTTTAGTGAGATTGGTAAAAATGTTAACTCCTTAGGGGCGTATTTCATGGTATGAATACCGATTTAAACAGTATCCTGTCCTACACTAATTTTAATCAAGACAGCAAATATGCTGACTATAATTCAAATATTGATAAACTGGCCGAATAAGGCTTAGTTGGCGTTATAGCCGTGGCATACTAGCCAAAACAGGCACATTGGCTAAAATTGGAATTTTCCTTTTAAAGTTTATCAAAATAATATTGTTTGGTGCTAGCTATAGACGGTTTATAGCAAAGAATTCTTTAGGAAAAAAGGAAAAGTTAAACTCGCCACCACAGAATCAGGAGAATTGATATCCTGATAAAATGAACGCATAAAAAAACCGCGTACCCGATGACTTCGCTTAGGGTACGCGGTTTTTTAAATGTTAAGAATGTATAGTGTTAGTCGAATGCTTGGGTGGCACCAGCTTTTACAATTTGACCGTTCAAAATCATTCTGTCGCTATAGACTGTTCCTTTTTTATGAAGAAATGCTATCACTTCAAGATTTCCGGCATTGTAGGCAGCAATATCCACTTCAGATAATTTCAATTCAAATGATTTATCTAAAGTAGTTACAGCAACTGTTGATCCATCTTTAGGGGTTAATAATTCCCTAAGTACATGCTGCTGCTTATAACCGGCAGAAGCGCTCACCTGCATTGAACCATCAAGGTTATTTTCAACTAAGTAGGCTGTAATTCCATAAGTTCCGGCAGGTAATGCCTTGGAAATTTTCCATTTTACAGTGCCTGATAATTTAGAACCTGCAATAGTTGTAATAAGACTAAGACCGCAAGATGAAGCTTTCGCTAATTCAGCATCAACCTTCATTTTCCAATCCAAATCAGTACTGTAACCATTAATGATATTGGCATTAAGTGGATTTGGACTTCTCATAAACATTACGTTCGGGAAACCGATAGTGCCAGAGAAGGAAGGACTTTTTAACTGGGAGGTTAAATAACTGTACATATCTATATCTGCCTGATTGTCTTTATAACGATCGGCCCCACCGGCATGGATAGCTACCCCTATAAACTTACCTTCATGTGCAGTTTTCATATCGTCAAAAAACTTGCCAGCAGCAGGGCAATTGCCACACCACTCACCAGTGTATTTTTCTACTACTACTTTTTGAGTAAATGTAGATAATTATTTTGGTGGAGTCTCAGCAGCAGCGGGACCATCCTTTTTCTTGCTGCAGGAAGAAAAAGTGAATAAAATTGCCAGCGCAGAAATAGCCGTGAGGGATTTCATGGAGACAAATTTGATTTGGTTTAATTTCAAAAGATTCATATTGATTAAATTTAAGTATAACAAACATATCATCTTTTTTTTGAAAAATAAAACTTTTCTTTAGAATTTAACCAATTATGTGTCCAATTATTTATTTTTAGATTTTTAGATTCTGTTAAAAGATATGCTATGTATGTGTCATTTAACTAAATAGTTAAAGAACCTTAGGAAGAGCAGGAGATTATGGTTGCCGAAAAAACAATCCATTCATTACCATGACTAAATAAAAGTTAAAAATAATTAGATTTTCCTATATTTATTGGAAATTTTAATCGTAAAAAGAATGCTATTCTCAGAACTGTTATTATTCGAATTGCAGCCAAAATAGTAGAGAAGGTCTTGAAAGCAATTACTCGTTTATTTTATATATTAATGGCCTTGTGATCCGATTCGTTGAAACAACTTCTCTACCTAATAGAAAGTTTAAAAAGCAAGAAAAACAAACCTGTTTAAATACATTTTTAAATACGGATACCAACTTATTTATTGTAATAATTAAGTATGTTTGTTGCAAACCTATCTTTGTTATCAGTCAAAAATGAAAACGATTTTGTTAATATTCCTTTTTATAAACGCTAATATCTTTGCCCAGAATGTAATGATTAGCAATAAGAATAAGCCAAATGAGCCATCTATAATTATTGACCCTAAAAACCCCGGTGTGCTAATTGCCGGGGCAAATCTTAACAACTATTATGTCAGCAAAGATACAGGTCGTTCATGGGCAGAGTATACTCTATATTCAAGTTTTGGCGTTTGGGGAGACCCCTCACTTGCAGTGGATACAGCAGGTAATTTATATTATTTTCACTTGTCAAATCCTGCTTCGGGGAATTGGATAGACAGGATTGTTTGTCAAAAATCTATTGATACTGGTTCTCACTGGACTGACGGCTCATTTACTGGTCTAAATGGAACAAAGGCGCAGGATAAGCAATGGTGGGCAATTGACAGGAAAAACAATTACATTTACATTACCTGGACACAGTTTGATAAATACGCAAGTACTAATCCCAGCGACAGCAGTATCATCTTATTTTCAAAATCTACAGATGAGGGTAAAACATGGTCAATACCTTTGAGGATAAACAAAGTAGCCGGCGATTGCCTCGATGATGATAATACTGTGGAAGGAGCAGTTCCTGCAATAGGCCCTAATGGAGAGGTTTATGTGAGTTGGACAGGTCC
>JBBQIF010000113.1:0-8057 GCA_038324665.1 Bacteroidia bacterium | reverse complement strand
GGTCTTTAAATTGGTAAATTCAATGTTCTGAGTCTTTAATTCTTCCTCAAACTTATTGTGCATATAGTTCTTTATCACAAATCCTAAAGCAAGATAGGCAGAACTGATACATATTGAACGCCATACCCATTTCCTTCGGTTTGGATTCTTGCGTTTCAGACACAAGGCATATACCATCATGAACAAAAAAGGAAGAGTATATAAAGGGTCTATAATAGAAATGCTGTTAAACCCAACAAGGTAATTACTGAATGGCAGGAACCATCGTGTACCGTAAGTGGTAAGGGAATCCAGCAGAATATGAGATAACATGCCGGCTATCCATAACAAATACCACGACCAATAAGTGGTAGTCTTTCTGAAAAAAAGATAACAGATACCCGCTAATATAAACGAGGCGACAAAGATGGGCAAAATAGCATGGGTGTAACTTCGGTGGATGAGAATTTCCATCAGGTCATCCTTTAAATAAGCAGTGACAATAACATCAACATCGGGTAAATCACCCGCAATGGCACCGAACAGAAGCGCCTTCCTGCCTATTTTTTTACCAAGTACTAACTCACCTATTGCTGCACCTGCTACGATATGGGTTAGTGGATCCATGATTATTTTTGAACGGCAAATTTAAGAATATATCTGAACTGAATGCTTATTATTTTAAAATTGTTTAAAGGGTCCTGCCTTTCCATTTTTTCTTGAAAAATAAGCCATAAAGCATGACTAACAGTATATACAATTCAAAAAAAGGCATGAGTAGTATTTGCCAAAACCTGAAATTAAAAACCTTTTTCAGTTGTATGCCAAACATAAGGTCGAAGATAAACTTGTTGAGCACCATGCACAAAGCCAGAAGACTGCCTGTCATAATTCCGAAAACAAAAACAAAATAAAAAGCGGCTAACTGAGCTATAACCAAGGCCTGCAAATAGTTATTCCATTTATAAACATAATATTTCCGTTTAGATAGCCATCTGGTTCGTTGTTGTAAAAACTGCATTAATCCGGTACTTGCCTTTGTGTGTACCATGGCATTGTAATTCAATGTATAAGCTACTTTTCCAGCATCGTGTGCGTAAAAACCATGCATTAAAAGGTCGTCATCGCCAGTGGCCAATTCACTGTGACTGCCATATCCGCTTATTCGGTTAAATATTGATTTACTGAACATTAAATTAGCACCATTGCAGGTGGCTGGCTTCCGTTTATCGAGCATCACAGCACTAATACCCACTATCGCCGCCGACTCTGTTTGCTGTAATTGTTGGAATAAAGAAGGAGAATTATTAAAGTTGATAGGACCGCACAACATGTTCAGTTGCCCAGCATGGAAAATCTGTAACATACTGCTTAGCCACCCCGGCGCCATGGTGCAATCGGCATCTGTTGTAATAATGATATCATTTACAGCATAAGCAATTCCTGTCATGAGGGCATTTTTTTTGCCGGCAATGCTGTTATGCAAAACTGTAAGTGGCAATCTGGCTTTAAATTCATTCGCTATCTTTACGGTATCGTCCTCCGAAAAATCATCAACAATAATAATTTCATACTGTGAATAAGGCAAAGTCTGGTGTAAAATAGAACGCAGGCAATGACCAATATTATCGCCTTCATTACGGCAGGGGATAATAATCGATAGCTTTTGTTTTACATTTCTAACCTTAGGGAACTCTGTTTGAACATAGTAAATATTAACTGCTATAAAAATGCAATAAATAACCATTACGAAACATGAAAAATAAAAAAGGACCATCATGACTGCCTGAATTTTGCAAACATAATTAAAAATGCACCAGTCAGCATAGGGAATGCCACATTGAAAATATACACCATCATGCCCGGAACATAATCCATTGTTGTGCCAGAGCTATTGATACCACTAAAAACAATGACAGGGATGACAAGGCGAAGGGCGACATCCGTAAAGATGAAATTGGGCGCCACCGTCTGCATAAAAAAGATACAACTCACTGCAAAAAAACAATCCACCACTGATGCCTGCAACCCTAAATCGAAATGCCAAGCCAAAAGGCTATACGGAATTAAAAAAGATAAATACCTTACCATTGATAATCCTAAAATCTTTAAAAGCAATGGACGGTTAGTTAAACCAAGGGCAGTTTGTAATTTGGCAATAAAAGGATTATTGAGCTTAAGGCTAGTTTGAGGCAAGAACCAGTAAAACAAGAGCCCAACCGCTAGTAAGAGTATTAAGGAGACCACAAAATAATTGGAATAAGCAATCGGCTGGATGATTAAAAACCCAATGAGGCCAAATAAAACGGTAATTAATAACTGACTGAAACTACCCACTACCGAAAGCAAACCGGCATTTAACTTATTTTCATCCTTAACATATAAAAGGCGCCCCAGGTATTCCCCGGTTTTATAAGGCAACAATTGCGAAATGGCTACACCTGAAAGGATAGAACGAAACGCTTTGCCAAACGCCAAAGGGTTAAAGGCATGCACCAGCATCTGCCATTTAACAGTTTCGAGGGTCCAGTTAATCAATGAACAAACTACTAGCAAAACGTACCATTGCAAAGGCAAGTTGGACAATTGTTCGGTAAAATGCTGTAGTGAGAAACTGGTATTCCTGAAGAATTTCTTGTAGAGCAAAAGTCCTATCAAAAGTGGAACTAGCCACTGTGCAATCTTGAAAATAGTTTTCCAAATCGATTTATCATGTATCTTTGTTTTGTTTTGCAAAGGGTAGAAATTAGTGATTTTGATAAAATTGTGCTGGGAATAGATCCCGGTACAAATATAATGGGTTATGGTGTAGTAGGCATCAAAGGGAAACAACATACCTTAATCAGCATAGGTATTATTAAACTAGACAAATTGGAAGACCATGCCATTAAGCTCAAGCATATTTTCGAGAGAGTTACTGGCATTATAGACAGTTATAAACCCGATGAACTCGCCATTGAGGCGCCTTTTTACGGTAAGAATGTACAATCCATGTTAAAATTAGGCCGGGCGCAAGGCGTTGCAATTGCAGCCGCATTGATGCGAGAAATACCCATTTTTGAATACCAGCCACGCAAGATAAAACTGAGTGTTACCGGCAGCGGCAATGCCACTAAAGAGCAAGTAGCAGCTATGCTTCAAACACTCTTGAAATTTGAAGAAATGCCAAAAAATCTGGATGCCACTGATGCTTTGGGGGCAGCTATGTGCCATATTTTCCAGAACAGTCCTAGAGGTTTTGGTTTAAAAACCGGTAAGAAAGCAGGCTCAGGTTGGGGTAAGTTTGTGGCAGAAAACAAGGGAAGAGTGAAGTGATTTCGGATTGGGCGATTTTTGATTTTTAACGGGCACTTCGGCTACGCTCAGTGTCCGTTTCCTCCGAAAAGCAATTAGTTTTAACTATCGAATTAATAGGCGCCGAAGGTCTTCAACATACTAAACACGCTCAGTGTCGTTTTCTCCGAATTACATTAGTTTAAATCATCTTATCGAATTTAATTCAAAAAGTAATTGAAAATAAAATTAAATCATAACCTCAATCTTTGCCAATTATTGCATTAATTGTTTTTAATGGCTGTAATACTGCTTCACGGGCCAATTTACCCATTGCCACCTTCCTTCGCTTCAACTCAAAACTGTAATAAGAAAGAAATTCAAATCTCAAACAAAATCTTTGCCAATTTACCCCTGGTATTCTGAGCTTGTCGAAGAATGCCATTTGGTTCTCACTTCAACACCAGTTTCTTCTTAACCCGTCCGCTCTTTTCTATTAGGAACCAAAGGCCATTGGATCTACCCTTTCCCACAAAACAATCTGTGGCTTCTTCTATTGTGAGATTAGTGAATTTATCAATTTTCTTTTCGGCCAGCTCCAGTTCATCGAATTCCAATAAGCGTACTCTTTCGCCAGAGGTATTGATGGCAACGGTGGTATATGACCCAACATAACGGGAATCTCCCTGATAGAGTGTAGCAATACCATTCTTAAATGTGCTAGCCTTATTCATCTCCCTATTACAACTAGCAAGGTGTGTATTTATCTTTACTCTACCTGCAGTGTCTATATAAACAATCTGGCTGTCTATTCCTACCGCGGCTAGTCCTTCAGAAAATTCAGGTTCGAAGGCACATGGCATCTGGAACCCAGAGTTGATCCTTACATTGAAAAGGGTATCAACAAAAACAAATTTACTGCAATAAATCATATCTTCTCTCGCCATATTTTCCTTCTGGTAATCACCACATTCATAGTAAAGGAGCATCCTGTTATTCCTATGCGGATATTTTTTCAATAATATTGCTGCATCTGTTGGTGCAATTGGATACCTGTTCTTTACTACTATAGCCGGCAGATCGAATACCAGCTTAAAGGTATCTCTCTTTTCAAGTTCTTTCTTCTTTTCATTTTCATTGTTTTTATGGTCTTCCTTCCCCGCGATTAATATTGGCTTGAGTTTCACCTTTACAAATACCTTTTCTCTGAGACGTTGCCCTGCTTTATTTATGTAATATATCTCAGCGAAGTTTTTAGCCACCATGCTTCCCTTATAAATTTTGGATTTCCCATTTTTGAAAGGAAGTGCCTTGTTTTTCTGAGGAGAACAAGCCGCAAGATGTGTATTGATTACTTCGCGACCAAGGGTATCAATAAATACTATTTCATCTTTAATGTTTACTGCACATAAACCCTCGCCGAATCGTGGTTCAAAACTGCAAGGCAATTCAAACACTGCCTTTATTTTTACAATAAAATTCTTATTGACGAATACAAATTTACCACACATCCAGGTATCTTGCTTATAGATTTGCCGAGCATGGAAAGGATCACAGAAATAAGGAATACAAGTAAGACCCTCGCTAAAGGGATACTTAGCAATATAGGCTTCGCGCAGCATACTATCCAGAGGCAACTCAATCACCTGGCCTTTACAGATAAAGGTGGCTAAAAACAAAAGATATAATAAATGTTTCTTCAAGGTAAAAATCTTGATTTTAATTCTGGAGTTGGTAACCAGCATTCATCTTTTTTACCAAACCAACGGTATCGGTTGCTAGCAATAACATCATAGACCCAATCGCGAATAAAACGAGGAATAACAATAAAAACATAAGCAGTATTTAATGGGAAAGATAAATATTTGGCAATCGACAAAACAGCCGAACTTTTAAATTTAATCTGACCATTCCTTTGCAGTAAAATAATTGAATCCAAGTCGGGTTTTTCCTTCAATTTATCGAATAATAGCTCACGGGCCGAGAGACTTTGTAATGATGCAAATAAAAAATGGTTTTTTTTATCGTGTTTCAATATGGTCTGCACGATGCTGTTGCATAAAGTACATACCCCATCAAAAAAAATCAGGTCTTTATCTATCATTTAGAATATAGGATTTCCCTCCTTGATCATTACACCTATACTTTCAACACCATTCACTACACTATCCCGCATATTTTGTTCAAGGTATATAAAATATTTCCCGGTTTTATTAAACTTTTGATTTAAGCTGATAGGTAATTGATAACTGATGGAGTTTCCGCTAATGCTGCCACTGCGGTTGCCGCTTGCATCTTTTAATTTTGGATTGCCGTTCTCATCTGTCAAAGAGAAATTAACCCTTTGAGTAATTATTTTCCCTTCGGTATCCTTTATATGCGTTAACAAATATAAATTCTCATAAGGATAAGTCTTTAATATTTTAAGATTCAGATAAATCTCATGGTTCAAGTTTGTATTCTTGACGTCGAAATCAAAGTCTGGTATCTGGTTGTAGGCCCAGCTAGCCTTAGGAATATCGCGCATCTCATCCACAATTCTTGTATTATCGCTACATGAAGCAAGTAAAAGGCAAATCAATATAAGGCCGTATTTAACCATGTTGCAAAATTAATGTGTTTAAGTTGTATTCCAAAATACGTATTGCTTAATAGATAAGCACATTTTGAAGTAGATAACTTTAGGGGTAAAACACTAAAAATAACAGTTTAGAGATATTAATTTTGCCTAAATAAATATTTATTAAATGTTGAAGGAAAAGGAATTAAGAGCTTTAGTGACGCTATTGGAAGACAGCGATGAAAATATATGGCAGGTGGCATTTGATGAATTGAGTAAAACGGATATTCAAAAGATAGAACTCCTAAACGGTTATTTATTTGAGGATGTGAATAGTTCTGAACAACGCGATCGCTTGGAGGAAGCAATAGGCAATATCAAAGTCAATCATTTAGCCAATGAATTGTTGCAATGGAAAAACAATGGCGGTAAGGATCTATTGAAAGCAATGGTGCTGATTGCCCAATTTAAATATCCTGATGTCACTGAGCAATATGTGTTTGAAAAATTAGAAAGTCTTAGGCTGGATGCCTGGCTAGAGTTCCACTATGACCTCACTTCTTTTGAAAAGGTTAAAATAATAAATTACATTCTTTTTCAATTACATGGATTCAAAGGAAATGAGGCTAACTTTTTACATTTTGACAATAGCTTTATTAACCGTGTTCTAGACACCAAATCGGGCAATCCTATTTCTCTATCTATCATCTACATGCTGCTTGCACAGCGTTTAAATGTGCCGGTTTACGGTGTTAACCTTCCTCGGCATTTTATAATGGCGTATGTAGAAAACGATGAAACAGAAACACTGAAAAGTTTTGGCGAAAAACCGGAAATTGGCGTAACAGCCGAGGGTGAAATCAAGTTTTATATTAATGCCTACAATGGTGGTGGTGTCTTTAATTTTGAACAACTTCAAAAAATACTAGGTGAAATGCAACTTGAAGAAAAAAGCGAATATTACACCCCTTGCACCAACGAGGATATTGTAAGAAGAGTATTGATGAATCTATTTAACAGTTACGCCCACCTTAATATGAAGGAAGCTAAACAGATAGATAAAATAATAGAAGTCTTTGGTAAGGAATAAAATTTAAATTTTACAAAATTTAAGACATGAGCCATCCTCAAACCTAATCAAATAAATACCCCTTTCGAAAGCAGATATATCTATTTTACTGCCATCGTAAACAAATGTTCTAAGCACGATTTTTCCAGTAATATCCATTATCTGCGCATCAATTGCCGTTCCCTTATTATTTATTCTAACGGTCAAACTATTCTCCGCCGGATTAGGGGAAAATAATATCGAATTACTAATACGAAGCTTATTCAAATCGGTAGCAGCAGGCATTTCCGCCAACCCTACAGCATACCAAGCCATTTGCACCTGCCTAGCTTCTTCTGAACCAGTGCCATACAAAGATTCGGCCACTATGGTAGAAAGAAGGCTGACTTCGTTATAATCTGAGTTAGGTGTTAAATATCCCCTCAAAGTGGTTACCACAATATTAATCGCTTTATCCCAACCTATACCATTCACCGCAAAAGATTCTTTATCGGGGGTTTCCCTTTTACCTGTGCCACCTTCCACTAATAGGTAAAACCAGTAATTCTGTATCCCACTGTTGCTATGCACGCCACCTTGGTCATTGTTTTTATTCGGATTTACTGTAGGGACATAGTATGCACCAGAATAATACTTTGGATTGCTTTTTAATTGAGGGTATTGCATATTGCGGATATAATCACCATTAAACCTAATCCTATAACCCACTTTCCAAGTAAAGCTATCCGGTATTGTATAGTGTTCTATGCTTTTACCAATAATATCAGAAAAAGATTCATTCAAGGCACCCGATTCCCCCTGGTATATCAGTGCCGCCGACTGTTGAGTACGACCATGTGTAACTTCAAGGGCACATACATATAAAGAGGTAAGCGGTTTAAATGAAGTGCCATCTCCATCTCCAAAACTTACATATTTACCATTCCAAAAAGCATTATTATATTTCTTGTTGACATGCACCAATGAAATCAATTTAAACCCTGAATCATTGATACTGTTTATACCCAATTTATTTTGGTAAAAATCATAAGTCTTTTCAACTCCCCAATGCACATCAAGTGCTATTTCATCCTGAGCAGCATTATTTAAATTCCAGATATTGCTGGCATTTTGGTATATAATGGAGGAATCCAACTTTGTGCCATATCTTGCATTGTATGTCTCTATTCCCATACC
>JBBQIF010000112.1:0-8077 GCA_038324665.1 Bacteroidia bacterium | reverse complement strand
CTCAGGTTCCCAAAAAAAGAATATTGATGACAATATTTCAAATAAGTTTTATCCAGAGGATCTATCTACGAATGCCGGTTTTTTGGGAATTGTGAGTTACCAACTCTATAATGATCAAATTTTTAAGGATACTGGAGATTATTTCCCAGAGTATAGGAGAATAAGTAGCAGTTATAAGGATAGAAGAAATAAATTTACAATCAATAGTTTTGAGAATTTTTTATATTCCGAATACCATTTTAGTAAAATAGCTGTTGATAGTTTCAGGATTATCGAAGGCGAAGGATATGCAGATAATGAAGAATCGGTTTGTAAGTTCAAGGTAGAGTTCAATGCTGAAAATGTACTTGAAAGTACTGGTAATAATCATTTGATTTTGAAACTTGGACGTTTATTATCAGAGCAACTTGAAGTTAGTAACTTCAAGAATGATGAGCGACTTACCAATATCAATAGCAGTAACCAGAAGGAAATTGACTGGAATATTGAAGTTGAGATTCCAGAAGGTTATAACCCTTTGAATTTACAGGACTTCAACCAGGCATTTGAGAATTCCGCCGGTATTTTTAATGCTACCGTGACTCAAAAAGGCAATAAACTGGTTATTAAAGTCACTAAAATTTATAAAACCAATTTTCTACCAAAAGAGAAATGGACTGATTTTACTACTTTTGTTAAGCAGGCAGTCCTTTTTTACGAAAAGAAATTATTGCTTGAGAAAAAATAAGTAAATTTACGATTTAGCAGGCAAAGAAGGAATACAGTACCTGTTTTTTTTCTTCCGATTTATTGCAAAATTGCTTGTTTATCTAAAAAATCTTCAGATTAATGACGGAAAGTTTGTTATCCCCGAACTATTTTAAGTAATTCGCACCACAAAAAAATTTGTATGAAAAAAATATATGTATTATTAATGTCGGTTACGGTGTTGTTTTCCAATGCTGTAAAGGCCGATGAGGGCATGTGGTTGCTGTCCATGATGGAAAAATTGAACTACAAGGATATGCAGGCTAAGGGCTTGAAATTGACAGCAGAACAAATTTACAGTATCAATAACTCCAGCTTAAAAGATGGTATCGGTTGGTTCTCAAATGGCTGCACCAGCGAACTTGTGTCTGATAAAGGTCTGGTATTTACAAACCACCATTGTGGTTTCGGTGCTATTGCAGCTTTAAGTACGCCACAGGACAATATCTTAGACAATGGTTTTTGGGCTAAAAGCATGTCTGAAGAAAGGCCTGCTCCAAGTGTTACATTCACATTGGTAAAAAGGATGGATGATATTACTAGCGAAGTATTGGATTCAATAAAGGGAATGGATATTAAGCAGAAGAACATGTACCTGCAACGGATACTTAAAAATATTGGCGATAGGGTTTCTAAAGGCACTGGCTATGAAGCCATTGGTCGGGAAATGTTTAAAGGAAATGCCTATTATTTGTTCCTTATGGAAAAGTTTTCGGATGTTCGTTTAGTTGGCACACCGCCACAGAATATTGGCAAGTTCGGCGGAGAAACCGACAATTGGATGTGGCCTAGGCATACTGGTGATTTCAGTATTTTTAGGGTTTATGCAAATAAAGAAAATAAGCCTTCCAAATATTCAATAGAGAATATACCATATACCCCTTTAAGGCATATCCAAGTGACAACCTCAGGTGTTAAAAAAGGAGATTATGCTATGATCATTGGATTCCCTGGTAGAACAAACCGTTATGAGTTCTCTCAAGGAGTGCAAATTGCTATCGACCTAGTGGATCCTACCATTGTGAAGTTAAGAGATATGAAACTAAATGCATGGAGAGATGAGTCTAAGAAAAGTGTTGACATTAGATTAAAGCTAGTCTCAGACTTTGCAAGCATTGACAACTATTGGAAATTTTATAGAGGTGAGGCCGAGCAACTAAAAAACAACAAGGTTGTAGACATAAAATTGAAGCAGGAAAATGCTTTTGCCAAATGGTCAGCAGATAAACCGGAATTCAAAGATGTATTGGGGAATGTAAAAAAGACCTTTGAAGCTTATAGACCTTATGCTACACAAGGGGTTTTTTACAGTGAATGCATACTTTCTACTTATGCAGCCAAAATGGCTAACTTATGTATGTCTTTGGAGCCTTCTATAATTAAGGGGGATACAAATCTTATGAAGAATGCAGGGAATCTTGAAGAATCCTTAGCTAAAATTCATTATGACCCTGAAATTATAAGAGCAGATAAACGCATTTTTGATAGCACCATGTTATATTACTACAATCATGTTTCGGCTGATCTTCAACCACAGTTTTTCAAAGATATTATTTCTAAATATGATGCGGCAAACCCAGTGAACGCTATTAAAAAATATACAGATTACATCTATGGTGCCAGTATTTTTACAGATAAGGTTATGGCTACAGCCTGGTTGAAAAATCCGCGTTTGGTTATTTTGCAGAATGATCCGCTTTACCTTCACGTTAAAGCGTTTAAAGATAATTATAATAATAATTTCAAATCCAAGGTGGATGAGTTCAATGCCCAAATAACAGACTTGGGGAGGCTGTATATCAAAGGCCTGATACTTATGAACCCTAAAACCAAGTATTATCCAGATGCCAATTCCTCAATAAGGATGACTTATGGACAGGTGCAGTCTTATATGAATTTTCCTTTGGTAACTTATCTTGATGAAGTGGTTTTGAAACATGAGCAAAATAAGGATAATTCAGAATTTGATATCCCGGTAAAATTGATAGAATTGAATAAGGCAAAGGATTTCGGAAAATATGCCGATAAGACCGGTAAATTACCCGTTTGTTTCCTTACCAACAATGATATTACAGGGGGCAATAGTGGTAGTGGTATATTAGATGGGCAAGGTCGCTTGGTAGGATTGGCTTTTGACGGTAACTGGGAGGCAATGAGCGGTAATATCAGTTATGATGCGGCTAAACAAAGGACAATTTGCCTGGATGTGCGGTACTTATTATGGTTGGTGGAGAAAGTAGGTGGGGCCACTAATATTATTGATGAGTTAAAATTGGTGAATTGATTAGTATTAAAATATTTCTCAAAAACCCCCGATTAAACAATCGGGGGTTTTTGTTCCCGTTCAGCTATAAAAAATTCCCGTTCAGCATTTTTGCAAATTGGAATTAAAATACAGTACGCTAATATTGTAAGTACCTATATAAACTATTTATTAATTCTTAATTAAAAAATCATGGCACTACAAGAAAAAAACAAGGATATCATTGGAATCGCAGCATTAATTTGCCTAGTTCTGGTAGGATTCAAATTGGCAGGCAGTGTTATCGCCACCGATTGGTCGTGGTGGCTGGTATTTTCACCAGTATGGATTTATGTCGCTTTGAATGGAATAATTGTACTTTGCAGTGCAATTTACAAATTAACGCAGGACTTTACTGAACCTCAGGGAAGGATTGATGAAAATGCAGTCAATATTCGTAACAGGTTTTAAGATTTAACCCTAAACATCTTTTTATTTATAATAGTTGATTACAATTGTACTACACTAATCAAAAAGCCTCAGCAATGAGGTTTTTTTGATTAACATGAAAAAATTCCCGTTCACCATTTTTTTCTATTGGAATATTGAAGTAATAGATTATCATTGTTGCGGTTAATTAAGCAAATAAAAATAATATGAGGACGAAGAGAAAAAATAACGAGATAGCTGGATTCCTTACTTTTATATGCCTTGTGCTTTTAGGGTTCAAAATCTCAGGAAGTATCTTAACCCAAGACTGTTCATGGTGGTTGGTTTTATCACCAGTTTGTATTTACCTTGTGTTCACTCCTTCATTGTTAATAGAAGCTATGGTAAAATATTCCAGGAATCTTAGTAATAAGGAAGAAAGTATGGAATAAAAAATTGCAGGAAACATCTGGTTTCAATTAGATCTTAGTATGATAACACCTTTTTTGAGAAAGGTAAAAGCTTCAATCACCGATTGAGGCTTTTTCTTTGAATAATTGTTTTCGTTATAGCTCATGTTATTAGGGCAGAAAATTGCAAATTATGGTAATGTTGAAATTTGACAATAGTTTGACAATTGTTGCAACAACATTTGTCAATAAAGTAATAATTTGGATTTACTTTGCAAATATTGAATAAAAAGGCTGAAATTTGTTTTTTTTATGCGTTTGAAAACTATGGTTGATTTATCAGAACATACAATCAGAACAATACATTTCAGTTATTAGAAATTATGATAAAGTTAATAAGATTGGTTGCTTCGTGCTTCTTAGTAATAACCTTTACAGGTTGCTACAACGATATTGCTGAAGAATTATATCCCACAAGGAATAGTCAATGCGATACACTTAAAATTACCTATTCAGGAACTATTGCACCTATTATCACTAATAATTGCCTTAACTTGGGTTGCCATACAGCTAATCAGCCTTATGCAGGGCTGCAATTCGATACATATGCAAATTTTATTCTTAGCATTCCTGCTGACAGATTAATCAAATCACTGAAATATACTTATAATACCAGTAGTAGCGCAAAGAATATGCCCCCTACAGGTAAATTAAGTGATTGTGATATTAGTAAAATAGAAGCTTGGATAAATAAAGGACACCCTGATAATTGAAAAATGAGTAAAAGGATTAAGATTTGGATAGCCATTGGCCTTATAATGCCGATAGGCTTAATTTGCCTGAATATGTTCTATTTCGATCCAAGTCATAAGGATCCGCTTGATTCGAAGGATAAAATATATATCTCGGCACCTGTACTGTTCGCATTATATAGCTTGCACGAGGATAGCGCCAACAGGTTATACCTCGACAGTGTGATTAGTGTTACTGGTATAGTACAGGCCATAGAAATGAAAAAGAGAAGATATACCGTTACGCTTTCCTCGGGAGATAGCAATGGTGCAGTAATTTGTGAGATGGATACTTTAGAAAACAATAAAATAAAAAACATAACCAAAGGAAGGAACATAAATCTCGTAGGCTTCTGCAATGGTATACTCATTGATGTGCAGCTTGACAGGTGTAAATTGGCAAAATAGTTGCAGTAGTAAATATATATGACACACAAAATAACATTAACAGTAATCCTTACATTCATGCTCCTTAATATAAAGGCACAACAATATATGACCAAAACAGGTACTGTGAAATTTTTCTCACATACCCCATTAGAAGATATTAAGGCTGAAAATAGGAAGGTGGTGAGTGTTCTTGACAGTAAAACCGGAGCTATGGAATTTTTCATGCTGATGAAGGGTTTTGATTTTGCTAATGACCTGATGGAACAACATTTCAATGAGAGTTATGCTGAAAGTAGCAAATTCCCAAAGGCTGGTTTCTCTGGTAAAATAACTGATATTTCGAAAGTTGACTTTACGAAGGATGGAACTTACAAGGCTGATTATACTGGTAAATTAACGCTCAAAGATGTTACTAAAGATATCTCAGGCACGGCTACTTTTGTAGTTAAAGGTGGTAAGATAACTGCTACCTCTAAATTAAAGATAAAACCAAAGGATTATAATTTTGTGATACCAGCCACAAGCGTGACTAAAATTGCTGAAGAAATAGATGTAGATATCATTATGGATTATACTAAAAAATGAAATTAGCCTTTCTCGGTTTCTTCATTTTAATTTCCATTGCCTTGAATGCGCAGGTTGATTCAATGCCGCCGCCTACTCCAATGGCGGATACGCCTTTGATAATAAAAGATACCATCCCAACCGTCAATTCGGATACACCAGTGATAATAAAAGATACCATCCCAACCATCACTTCGGATACACCAGTGATAATAAAAGATACTATTCCAACTAACTTTTCAGATACATTAGTGATTATTAAAGATACTATTGCTATCATACCACCTATTATTTCTGACACACCGGGCTATAAAGCAGATACCAGTAGTCTATTGGAAGGTTTGGATTTGGATGAAGGCCCTGATTTTGAAATAAGTACTTTTAAGGGAACCCGGGTTATTAATTCGCAGAGTACAGAGATGTTGGGCAGGGCGAATATGGATTACCGTATTTGCCATCGATTTGGCACGCTAGATCAGGGAGCCTATAATCTGTATGGTCTCGATCAGGCTTATCAGCGAATGAGTTTCACCTTCGGTCTATCCGATTTACTTAACCTGGAAGTGGGAAGAAGTTCTGTTAATAAAATGTATGACGCAACTATCAAATGGAAGCTAATGCGTCAGGCTAAGGGTGACAAAAAGAGACCCCTGAGCATCGTTTATGTTGCCAATATGGCAGTACAAACCTTAAAGAACACGAATACATTGTACGATCCTTATTTTTTCTCCCACCGTTTGTATTATACCCATCAGCTTTTAGTGGCCAGAAAATTCAATGAAAAATTGTCAATCCAATTGATGCCAACCTTAGTCCATCGCAATTTTATCGATTCTACCAAGTATAAAAATAATGTGTGGAGCATGGGGATTGCTGGGAGGTATAAGGTAAGTAGGAAAATAGCCATCACAGGTGAGTATTTTTATGTTTTACCCAGCCAAATCTCACCTTATCTTTATTATAATTCTCTATCATGTGGGATTGATATCGAAACCGGCGGACACGTTTTTCAATTGCATTTTACAAACAGCACAGGTATGAATGAGAAAGGTTTTATAGCTGAAACAACAAATAGTTGGGCTAAAAACCAAGTGCATTTTGGCTTTAATATTTCACGGGTATTTTATATAGGCAGGAACCGATAAGTTGCCTGTTCCGAAATTGTGTACAATCAGGCTTACGTGTTCAAAAATCATTTAGCTTCTTAAGTTAAAAACGCATTACTTTTGTAAGATGAAAATAATGTCATTTAAGGTTGTCACTGTATCCTTGTTTTTGTGTGCCTGTGTGCCACAAAGAAAGCTTGATGATTTGCAGTTGAAGTTTGATGCCTGCGCGAAATCAAAAACTGATTGCGATAATAGTTTAACTTATGCCCAAGAGAATTTAAATAAATGTAACGATATCAATAGTCAACTCAAAGTAAAAATAGTAGAGTTGAGGGCAGACTCCCTAGAGTGTTTTACAGATCTTGAGAAACTAAAAAAATTGCGAGAACAAAATGAGGAATTATCTGAAAAGATCATCAATAACAACCGTTATGAAAATGAAAAGCTAGCGAAAGAATTGAATGCTAAGAATGAAGCGTTAAAGCAAAAGGAACTTGAACTTAATGACAAGGAAGCGAAATTGATGGAATCGCAGAATAAGAACCGTGACCTGAATGATGATTTGAAAAAAAGAGAGGCCAAAGTTGCGGAACTTCAATCAATCCTAAAAGCCAAGGACAGTTCTGTAAGAGCTTTGAAAGAAAAAATACAGAAGGCTTTGCTCGGTTTCCAGAACCAAGGGTTGACCGTAGAAACCCGCAATGGTAAAGTCTATGTGAGTATGGAAGAGAAATTACTCTTCAAATCCGGCAGTACTACAGTAGATCCTAAAGGTCAAAGCGCACTACTTGAATTGGCAAAGGCATTGAATCAGAACCCTGATGTTAGCATCTTGGTAGAAGGTCATACAGATAATGTACCCATGAGCGGCAACACTGCCATTAAAGATAACTTGGATTTAAGTGTACTGCGGGCCACATCAATAACCAGAATATTAACTACGCAGGGTGCAGTGGATGCCAAAAGGATAACTTCTGCCGGCAGGGGAGAACATTTTCCAGTAGATAATACCAATACACCGGAGGGAAGAGCTAAAAATAGAAGGACCGAAATTATTTTAACACCAAAACTGGATGAGTTGCTCTCCATTCTGGGTGGAAATAACTAATGATATGTTAACTATGAATAGACGATAATAGCTTGTAAAAAGGTTTACAAGTCAAGCGTTCTCATTAATAACTGATAACTTAATAACGATTAACTTAACACTAAATGTTCTTTTAGCAACGATTAAGACTGTGTTGACAATTACCATTTTATGCATCGGTAAAACCAATGAGGCTTATGTAAAGCAGGCAATGGAAAAGTATGCTACACTGCTCTCAAAATACTGCAAGTTTGAATTGGTTGAGTTAGCAGATGTGAAAAACAGCAATAAATTGCCAGTAGAAAAGT
>JBBQIF010000111.1:0-8146 GCA_038324665.1 Bacteroidia bacterium | reverse complement strand
TATAAGGACCTTGGATTTAATGGCTGGTGTTTATTTTTTCAGATTTACAGTTAATAAAACTTCAAAAGTGGAGAAGGTAATAATCTGGTAAAATATTTGATATTGTGAGCGCTAAGGTATCCCCAAATACTTATGCGTTTGCAATGATATCTGCCATTCAGGATGATCTTTTACAAATTCAATAATCAGTGGGGTCATGCTTTCTGCCTTGCTCCACTCTGGTTGCAAAAATAATTTGCAGGAAGGTTTAAGTTCGGCAGTGAAGGTGATTGCCCAAGCGATATCACTGGGATGGAACACCACGGCCTTAAATTCATCTGCTCTTTCTAAAGCCTCTTTTATTGGGAATTTAAACTTCTTTGGGGATAAACATATCCAGTCAAGCTGCCCTTGAATAGGGTATGCACCGGAGGTTTCTATGTTCACCTGTATGTCTTTTGCTTTCAAGGCATTGATGAGCGGATTTAAATCGTACATAGCAGGCTCCCCTCCTGTTATCACACATAATTTTGCATTCGATTTTGTAATATGCTCAATGATAGCTTCAACCGTCATTTTTGGGTGTTTTTCAGCATCCCAACTGTCTTTTACATCGCACCACACACAACCTACATCACAGCCACCCAAGCGCACAAAATAGGCCGCTTTGCCTGTGTAAAAGCCTTCGCCTTGTATGGTATAAAAATGCTCCATCACAGGATATGAATAATTCAGATCCATATTATGCAATTAAATTGTTTTTATAAGCTGTAAATGTATTGCTCAATAGTGCTGCAATGGTCATGAGTCCTACTCCACCCGGGACAGGTGTTAGATAACCCGCTACATGTTTCACTTCCTCAAAATCCACATCGCCTTTTAAATAATACCCACTTTTACGGTTGGCATCTTCAATTCGTGTAATGCCAACATCTATCACTACAGCATCCGGTTTTACCATGTTTGCTTTTATAAAACCCGGTTGGCCAAGGGCCACTATCAATATATCTGCCTGCCTAGTATAATGTGCTATATGTTGTGTTTTACTATGGCAAAGCGTAACGGTGCAATTGCCATAAGGCATATTACTGCTCATTAATAGGCTCATTGGGCGGCCAACAATATTGCTCCTGCCCACTACTACACAATGTTTTCCTGTTGTTTGAATATTGTATGCCTCTAACATCATCATGACGCCCAAAGGGGTTGCAGACACAAAGCCATTATCGCCTCTTGCCAACTTACCCATGTTAATATCATGGAAACCGTCCACATCTTTAGACGGGGAGATGGTTTGGGTCATGCGCTTTTCGTTGATATGCTTAGGTATTGGTGATTGTACAATCAGTCCATCAATGTTAGGATTCTCGTTTATTTCAATAATTTTCTTTAGTAAAAAATCTTCCGTTGTATCTGCCGGCAATCTAAGAATTGTAGAATCAAACCCCAGTGCCAAACTGTTTCTTTCTTTACTATCTACATATGTACGGCTAGCTCCATCGTCTCCAACCAATATAGCTGCCAGATGGGGTTTTCTATGACCTTTAGCAATAAAACTGCTTAATTCAAGCCTGATGTTCTCCTTAATTTTTTCAGCAGTTAATTTTCCGTCTAAAAGTATCATTTAAAATTGTGTGGCAATATTACAACGAATTTTGCTTAAATTGCTTAAATTTGTAACTTATTTTATGCTAAAACTATTCACTCCTGTGCTCGCTGTTGCCCTTTTTTTAGGCATAGCTTCCTGCAGGTCAAATAAGGAAGAACTTGTAACAAAAGGGAATGAATATTTCCCCTTGAAAACAGGCATTATCCGCTTATACCAAATCGATAGCTTTATTTATGATAATTATACAGGAGAAACTGACACACTCAGCAATTCGCTAAGAGAAGAAGTGAAAGGTTATTTTGTTGATAATGCTGGAGATACAACCTTCAAGGTGGAATTAAGTGCCTATAACACCATTAGAAGTAAATGGGAGGTACAACAGACCTTTACAAGGAAAATAACCGGTAATTATGCCATCGAGAATATTTTTAATAACCCAGAGGTTAAGCTTTTATTTCCCATCAATACCTATAAAACTAAAGGCTCGTCCTATATCTGGAATTTAAACATGTTTAATAACAATGAACCTGCAAATGTTAAATACACGGCGGTCTTCACCACCTTTTTTAATGGTTACAATTCTTACAACGACTGCGTGAATGTCAACCTGCAAAAACAGCAACTGGGTGTTATTCATAATGTAAGGGAAGAAGTGTATGCGAAAAACATAGGGCTTGTTTATAGACATATTGATAAATCTGACAGTTTAACCCAGAATACAAGGGGTGGTTATGAAGTATTTGTTCGATTAAAATAAAACTTTGATACGGATTAAAACCCTTTATATCCTATTACTTCTTTCCGTATTATCCGGTTGTAAAAAAGATGAATATGAAACGGTCAACAGGTCATACGGAAAAGGTTATATCAATTCGTCAATAGGTTCATATAACATTTATGCAGTTGAGGAGATTGTTTATAATGATTTCTTTAATACAGTGGATACATTGCGCTATCAATTAAAAGAAGTGAATGAATCCATTTTTACAGATAACTTGAACAGACCTTCAGTTAGAGTAGAAAGATACAAACTCAACTCAAAAGGGAAGTGGGAAATATTGAATGTATGGTATTCCACCGAAGATAATTATGTGGCCGAAAGGGTTGAAGATAATAAACGGGTGATTAAGCTCTCATTTCCATTAGCAGAAGATGCCGTGTGGGATATTAACCTTTATAACAGCGATAATAGCATGAATGTATTCTACGACCTGATTAACCAAAAATATACAATGGATACCTTTAGCTTTGACAGTGCTGTGGCAGTAAAAAGCGAAACTGTAAATACCACACTTAGACAAAGACAGTACTACGAAGTATATGCCAAAAACACTGGTCTGGTATTCAAAAACAATGTCTCAATTGATAAAAACGGTACACTTTTGAGAGGGTACAAAATCAAGCAACAATTAATAAAGCATGTTCCTTAAAAAATCCATTCTGCTTATTTTTATTTTGTCCTGTCTGTCTTTGGCATATTCTCAGGAAAATGAGTACTATTATTTTGTTTATTTAAAAGATAAAGGGCATTCTGAATTCCAAGTGAACAATCCCATACAGTTTTTAAGTCAAAAGGCGATTGATAGGCGAATTAAACTAAACATTCCGATTATTGAACAGGATTTACCTTTAAATTCGCAGTATATCAGAGCGCTTCACTCCATTGAAAATTGTGAAATACTGAATCAAAGTAAATGGCTGAATGCTGTGGAAGTGCGGTTTAAAGACTCATTGGGTATCAAAAAAATAAGTACGCTTCCTTTTGTAAATTATGTGCAGTTTTTAGGAGCGATAAAACATCGCGCCTCACCCGAAGTCCAGCCAATCGACAGCATTTATATGAAGGAATACGTAAGGGATTCCGGGCAATACAACAGAAAGTATAGTAAAGAAGATTATGGCGATGCCTACCACCAGAACAGCCAGTTAAATATAGTGCCGTTGCATAATCAAATGTACAAAGGTAAAGGGATTCTAATAGCTGTTTTAGATGCCGGCTTCCTGATTGCATATAAAACTCCGGGTATGAATTTCAATTTCAATACTTTGGTTGTTAAAGACTTTGTAGCACATGACAACAGTGTGTGGGAAGACGACCGACATGGCGCCAATGTGTTGAGCTTTATGAAAACGAACAATCCCGGCACTTATATTGGTTCGGCGCCTTTGGCAGATTATATCTTGTTAAGAACAGAAGAATCGACCTCTGAGTTTCCAACAGAAGAAGTAAATTGGCTGGCAGCAGCAGAGTTTGCCGACAGTATGGGGGTTGATTTGATAAGTTCTTCACTTGGTTATAACCAATTCAATGATACATCACTTAGCCATACACACAAAGACCTCGACGGAAAAACAAGTATTATTGCCAAAGCTGCCAATATTGCTAACAGCAAAGGCATTTTTTTAGTTGTAAGCGCAGGTAATGAAGGTAAAAACAAATGGCATAAAATAGGTACGCCTTCAGATGCATTAGGAGTTTTTACTATTGGTGCTTGTGATGCCGAGGGATTTCAAGCAGATTTCAGTTCTTATGGCCCAAGTGCTGATGGAAGAATAAAACCAGATTTTATGGCAATGGGTAAAAAAGCGGTAGTGGCCTCGGTGGGCGGCAACTACACAGGCAATGGCACATCATACTCCACTCCCCTATTTGCGGGCGCCCTTGCTTGCCTGATACAGGCTTGCCCAAGCAAAAATTTCGAAGATGTAAAAAATGCTTTGATCGCCACCGCAACGCATGTCTCAGCCCCTGACAGCGCCAATGGTTATGGCATGCCCGACCTTTCTTTAGCGGCTATTTTACTCGGTAATTATCTCAATATTGATACGACTCGAGATATCTTCTGGCAAAATGAAGAGGCTACTTATTATCAAAACCTAAACATTCATTTCCGAAGCAGTGCAGATCAAATGGTTGAAATTAAAATCTCAGGCAAAAGAAAAAAGAAGGAAAAAACGCTTTCCATAAAGAAGATAACGCTGAAAAAAGGCGAATGGCTGCATAACCATGATTTATTTTTATTGATGTCCTCACAAACCAAGGTGAAAAAACGCAAAAAAATGAAGACTATAACAATGGAATTCATCACTCCTGCTGCAACCTACCAAAGGTCTTTTACTTTGGGCAATTAGGGTGATTGATAGCCTTCTATATTCTGCAATATTCGGGTTTATAAATTTGGTAGAAATTTTGTAAGTTTGCCGAACGAAAAAATAAAAACAAAAATGCAAAAAATAAAAGTAGCGAACCCTGTGGTAGAACTGGACGGTGATGAAATGACCCGCATTATCTGGAAATTCATTAAAGATAAATTGATTCTACCCTACCTTGATTTAGATATTAAATATTACGACTTAGGAATGGAAAGCCGCGACCAGACTGATGATCAGATTACAATTGATGCCGCTGAAGCCATTAAAAAATACCATGTTGGGATTAAATGCGCTACAATAACACCTGACGAAGCTAGGGTAACGGAATTCAAACTAAAACAAATGTGGAGAAGTCCGAATGGCACCATCCGTAATATCTTGGATGGTACTGTTTTCAGAGAACCAATTGTTTGCAGCAATGTGCCAAGGTTAGTTCCCAATTGGACTGCCCCTATTTGCATTGGCCGTCATGCTTTTGGCGACCAGTACCGTGCAACAGATTTTGTAACCAAAGGAAAAGGCAAGTTAACCATTAGTTTTACGCCTGAAGATGGCAGTGCCCCGCAATCATTTGACGTATATAATTTCGAAGGCGATGGTGTTGCATTGGCCATGTACAATACAGATGAATCTATACGAGGCTTTGCACATGCTTGTTTTAACCAGGCAATCGGTAAAAAATGGCCTTTGTATTTATCTACAAAAAATACCATCCTGAAAAAATATGATGGTAGGTTCAAAGATATTTTCGAAGAAATTTTTCAGGCCGAATATAAAGCGAAATTTGATGCTATTGGTATTGTTTACGAGCATCGCTTAATCGATGATATGGTGGCCAGCGCATTAAAATGGAACGGCAATTTTGTATGGGCTTGTAAAAATTATGATGGTGATGTTCAATCTGATACTGTAGCGCAAGGCTTTGGTTCTTTGGGCTTAATGACCTCTGTGCTCGTAACACCTGATGGCACTACAATGGAAGCAGAAGCCGCTCATGGCACTGTTACTCGTCACTTTCGCGACCATCAGGCAGGCAAACCTACATCTACCAACCCTATAGCTTCCATCTTTGCATGGACTAGAGGATTGGAGTTCAGAGGAAAGCTTGATAACAACCAGGAATTGGTTAATTTCTGTCATACTTTAGAACAGGTTTGCGTTGAAGTAGTAGAAAGTGGTAAAATGACCAAGGATCTTGCGGTATGTATCCACGGCAATAAAGTTAGCCATGGTGAACATTACCTATACACAGAGGAATTCCTTGATGAATTGGATAAGGGATTAAAGAGCAAATTAGTTAGCAGCGTTGCTTAAATGATTTACTAAATTATTTATAAAGGTCCTGATTGTATCAGGGCCTTTTTTATTGGCAGATATGCTTCAATCCATATTGAATCAAATGACTTACTACTTTAGCCATTGATTTCCCATTAGTATCCAGCGATGGATTCACTTCAGTAATTTCAAAGGCGCCAAGCTTAGGTTCTGCCATCAGTGTTTTGAAAATAATTTCTGCTTGCTCTACACTTAAGCCATCCGGAGCAGTTGTGCCAGTGCCTGTTGATACCTCTGGGTCCAGAGAATCTGCATCAAAAGAGACATAGATTAAATCACAGTGATTGAGGATTTGCAAGGTTTCCTGCAGTACCATGGTCATCCCCTTAGCACGGATTTCGGCGGGTTCAAAGGTTCTAACACCCGCATTTCTAATTATTTCCCATTCTTCCTTTTCGGCATCTCTCAAGCCGATAAAGATTAAATCCTTCATATCAAATTTGGGCGAATTATGATGAAAACCTAAATGCTTCAATTCATTCCAATAATTAGCCACATCTTCTGCTACTTCATTTTTCATAAGGTCATGATTATCAAATCCAGCTAGGGCGGCCAATGGCATTCCATGTATATTACCAGACGGTGTAGTATAGGGAGAATGCAAATCGGCATGTGCATCAATCCAGATTACACCAATGCGCTTATCTTCATTGGCATTTTTTAATCCACTTAATCCACCAATTGCATTGCTGTGGTCGCCAGATAAAATAATAGGAAATTTGTTACTTTTAATTGCTTGTACAATTTTATCATTCAATAATTTAGATGCTTCAACAACGCTCTCAATATTTTTACCGTAATTATGCGATACATAATTAGTCTTAATTGAATGGTTCTCCAGAATTTCAAACTCATACGCCAACAAACCCAGACTTTCCATCTCATCTTTTATTGCACATGGCCCGAAGGCAGCTCCACTTTTACCGGCTCCAATATCAGATTGGGATAAAATAAACACCGGATTTCTTTTTTGACTTTGCATAAGAATGTTTGCACCCTATTAACAATACCGGGAACAACCCTACAAATTTCGTTCAATAAAGGTAGAATGCCAAATTTTGAAAATTAAAAGGCCTGATTACTTTGAATAATCAGGCCTCCCCAAAGTTAAAAGCTAACCTTGTTTTAGTTATACCCATCCTTAATAGCTTTTACTCCCCTCGGTCGTGAAGTCGCTATACTTTAGTTCCGCTAAGTGCGAAGAAAAGAGATTTTAGGATGCGTCATGCTGAACCGTTAGGTTTTCGAGATTATCGAAAACCTATCTGGTTTCAGTATAATATGAATTAACCTTGTAAAAATGCGGCTTTCTCGCCTATCATCTTTTTAAGATTGATAAGGGCGTAGCGCATCCTACCCAGAGCCGTATTCAAACTGCAATTGGTAAGATCGGCAATTTCCTTAAAGCTTAAATCTCCATAATGCCTCAAAATAAGTACCTCTTTTTGTTCAGCAGGTAATTGTTTGATTAAATCCCGCAGCGCATTTTTGTTCTGGTTGGTAATCGCTTCATCCTCTGAATTCTTCTGCACAAAGTTCATGTTGGCAAAAATATCATCACTCTCACTTGATGAAATTGTTGGCATTCGCTTTGTTTTTCTGAAATAATCCATGGCCAAGTTTCTGGCTATCCGAATCACCCAAGGTAAAAACTTACCACTTTCTTCATACTTTCCCTTTTGTAAGGTGTGAATGACTCTGAGAAAAGTTTCCTGAAAGATGTCTTCTGCAATGTAACGATCGTTCACAACTAACTGAATAGCAGTAAATACTTTCGTCTTGTAACGGTTAATAATCATTTCCATACATGCCTCATTGCCAGCCATGTATAATGCTATTAACTCTTCATCGTTTGTTTGATGCCTGTTCATACTAAAACCTCCATTTTTTTAAGTTAAGGCTGATTTACCTTTCGTAGTTTGGATCTTATAAGCGGATTTTTTTTAGTATATTATTCTTATAGGCGTTTTTTTAGATTTTTATCGAATTATATTGCAATTTAGTATAAAATTCCGAATTGACAAAATTTTTCTACAATTTTTTTATTGTGCAAACCTTCATCTTTTTTAA
>JBBQIF010000110.1:0-8167 GCA_038324665.1 Bacteroidia bacterium | reverse complement strand
AGCAAAATCAACAATTGCCAGTGGAACTGTTTCGCATAATTGGACTTTTGGCGATGCTGGAACAGCCACTAATCTCGACTCTGTTACTCATTCCTATCTTGCGCCCGGCACTTACACCGTTGAAGTAAAAGGGACGACTATTTACGGATGCAGAGATTCAGCCAAATCTACGGTTACGGTAAACCCAACACCGGTTCCAAGTTTCACCATCAATAACAAAACCCAATGTTTAAAAAATAATTTATTTAAGCTGAAATCAACTTCAACTATCAGTTCAGGGACCTATGTTCGGAACTGGAAAATTTCGAATGGAAGTAATTTCAGCGGGGTTGATAGTATCCAAGTCAATATTCTGACTTCAGGTGTATTCGCTGCTAAATTGATATTAACCTCTAACTTTAATTGCAAAGATTCAATAGTAGATTCGTTAAAGGTGCTGGAAATGCCGCAACCATTATTTTCGATTAATAAAGCACAGCAATGCTTCCGTGGAAATTCATTTGATTTTACTGATAATTCAGTTTTTTCAAGTGGAATTATTATAGGTAATAAATGGAATTTTAACGATGGCAATACGGCCTCAAATATTAACAAAGTTACCCATAAATACTTGACTGAAGGAGATTATAAAGTTTCATTAATTGTTTACGGCAACAATGGATGTTTTGATACGGCTTTTAATTTGGCGAATGTTTACCCTCATGCTAATACTAACTTTACTATAAATATCCCGGGCCAATGCGTAAATAATAATAACTTCGTGTTTACCCCAAATAGTTTTATTTCTTCAGGAAACTTCAGCAATATGTGGTTGTTTGGAGACGGAACTAGTTCCATAGCTGTTCCCGGTGTCAAAAAGTACAAGATAGATACAACATATACTATAACGAATATTACCTCCAGCGACCATTCTTGTTTTGACACTATTTCCAAGACTATTACCGTTTATCCTAAACCTAAAACAGGGTTCACCATCGACAATAATGCGCAGTGTAAATTAGGGAACACTTTTAATTTTGCTTCAACAACTACCGTTAAATCGGGTACTTATACCTTGGGTTGGAATTTTGGGGACGGCAATGTTGACGGTGATTTCAGTACTACCCAGCACAGTTATATTAATGCGCAGGCCTTTAATGTGCGTTTAATCGCCACTTCGAATAATGGGTGTTTAGATACTTCCATAAAAGTGGCAACAGTTTATGCGATGCCAGTTGCTAGTTTTAATGCCACTACACTAAAAAGTTGTCTGCAAGGGAATAACTTTGGCTTTATTGCCACATCTACGGTCGCCAATAGCCCTATGAAACACTTTTGGGATTTTGGAGATCCCGCTATTTTTTCCGATACCGCTAATATAGTTAATCCTAGCTTCACGTATTCCACTGATGGCAATTATACCATTACCCTAATAACAACAGCCACCAAGGGAAACTGTAAGGATACCACCACTAAGAGTGTACAGGTATTTCCCTCACCTACTCCGTCTTTTATCATAGATAATAACCAACAATGTTTCTTAAAAAATAAGTTTAATTTCACATCAACGTCTTCTATTTCAAGCGGCACTATCAGTTCCACGAATTGGTTCTTTGGTGACAATTCTTCTGGTACAGGAACCCCCGTTTCTCATTCTTATATAAAAGTTGACTCATTTACTGTTATACTTACATTAACAAGTGATAATAGTTGTGTGGCATCAGATACCGCTAAAGTCTATTTATTTCCAATGCCGGTTGCTGGCTTCTCGGTTACGCCTAAAGAAAGCTGCCTGAAGAATAATTTATTCACCTTTGTAAATAAATCAAAAATCACCAAGGGTAATATTGTAAACTATCAATGGTACTACGGCAATAATGACTCTTTTGTATCGAATAATCCTGCTCCCCCTATTCCATATTCATATCCTGCAAGTGGCGACTACATCGTTTTCCAAAAGGTGACAACAGATAAAGGTTGCTGGGATACTATGAGTATTAATGTATCAGTAAACCCAAACCCTATCTTGGATTGGACAGTTAACGAAGTATGTCTATTAAGGGATTCAACTGAATTTATCAATAACTCAACCATCAACCCAGGTTTTATAATCGCATGGTCGTGGAAATTCGGTGATGGAAAAAGTTCAACATTGGAATCTCCAAAACATTTATACAAAAAAATAGGTGCCTACGATATTTCATTAACTGCCACCACAGATAAAGGCTGTGTTGAAACCCTCAGCAGAATAGGTGAGGCTGTTGTAAATCCAAGACCAATAGCAAGGTTTGTTTATCAAAAATTGCGTTCTTGGGAAAATGAGGTAGATATACAATATAGTGATTCGTCTTATGATGCAAGTACTTGGCTCTGGAATTTTGGAAGTATGGGAACCTCTACTGTCCAAAACCCATTATTATTCTATACTGACACAGTCTCCCAACCTACGACACTTATAGTTACAAATGCGGATGGATGTAAAGACACTACTTTCCAATTGATATTTATTTCGCCTGATGTGATTTATTATATGCCCAATTCCTTTTCACCAGGCAATGATGACAATATTAATGATTTCTTTAAGCCGGTAGGACTCGCTTATGCCTTATCTTATAAATTTTTCATATTCGACCGCTGGGGCGAGATGCTGTTTAAAACAGATAATCCAAAGTTGGGATGGGACGGCAAATTTGAAGGCGAACTGGTAGAACAGGGTCTCTATTTTTACCGCTTGGAATTCATTGGTTCTGATGAACTGCGCCATAAGGAACAAGGGAATATCATGATTTTGAGATAATTTATTTTAGTATTTTCCTGATTTTTAAATTGCCGAATTTTTAACAGCATGCTTCTGCGGCTTATTCTTATATGCACTTATATTACTTATATGGTTTATTCCCCCTTTGACTTCCGTTGATAATATCCACATACTATCTAAGTTTCTATATAATCCTTAACCTTTCATTTTTTACAATAAATTACGGCAGAATCATAATCTCCGTATTCAATCTGGTATAAGCATATATCTCATCCATTTGCTCATTATTTAAAGCAATGCATCCGCGTGTCCAATTATACCGCCAATGATTTTTAGGGTCCTGGGTTGGGGTCCAAAGGCCGTGAATATAAATATCACCTCCTGGATCAACACCTGCCGCCATCGCATGCTTCCGGTCATTATTGTTCGGGTAAGATATCTTCAATGATTTATACCCCTGACTTTTGGGATTCTTTAAGCTTATTTTGTATTGACCCTCCGGTGTTTTGTTATCGCCTTGCTGTTGCTTATGACCAATAGGATTGCCACCTAAAGAAACCATAAATACTTTGAAAGTATCCCTGAAATAAACATATAATTTCTTCTGTGATTTGTTAACCACTAATTTCTTTATAAACGTATTAATCTTAAGACTTTCATTTTCTCTTGGTGATACTGCTTTTACTGATTTTTCCTTTAATTCATCAATAGCTTTACTAACCCTTACTTCATTTTTTAATAACACATCGTTGTGCGAACAATCTGCAGACAAAAGTAAAATGTATCCTATTAAAAGGATTAAAAGTTTCATTTACTTTCAACGCAAAAACAGCAATATTATTGTGTTATTTGATAATTTTATAATCAATTAATTCCCATGAAAAGTTCTCTGTTATGTTTTGCCTTTTAATAATTCCTACATCACGCCCCCAATAATATACTGCTTCAGGATAATTAGCATACGTATACCATACTTCATCTATAGGAATGTGGAATTTTGCTACATTTGTATAAATTTTGCCTTGTATACTCAGAGAGCTGTCAATACCCAAGCAGGTGCTTACCCCAAAAGTACTTCCTTTTACAAAAGGGTGAAAAAAGGGTATTATTTCACCATCCTCATCTCTATACAAAGGTGTTATGCCATTTTTAAAACTATTGCTTATTGGAGTTGCAGGGGGTACATCATCAGAATATGCAGTCTGATTGAATGTGCTGACAATGGAACGACTTAATACATCATACTCGACAGTAATATGTGCATTATCATCCCTTTGCCCTTTTGAAACAGAATGGCCAAAATAAAAGCTAGTAACTGTTTGGGTATCCAATTCCTTGGTTTTAGTATTTTTATATATCCAATAGCTGCCTGCTTTTGCCCAAAGATAGCTTTTAGGTTCTTCGCCAATGGTTACCCTGTAATACTCAGGAGTACATGAGCCGTCCTTGTGGCAATCCTTGGGTTTGCAACTATTGGATAATAGTAGGATTAGAATAAGAAGTGGTAGGTTTGATATAGCAGTGAGGTTTTTAATCTATCAAAAATACACAAATTCACTTACCTAGCATACTTTTATTTTACCTGTAAGTCTGTCGCAATTGTAGAGGCTGCTTAGGCATAGTCTGTTGCTGGTGGAAACACTAACAACGGCACAAATAGCAAAATATTTTCATTGGGCAAGGAATTCAATTGATTAAATAATACGCTGGCATATATTTAATCCTTTGTAATCTCATAAATAATGATAGCTTTGTGAATGGTACGGAACAACCTATACTAAACTCCCATAAACTTTACAAAAAAATGAAATTACATTTTCTAAAAACTACAGTAGCAATAACACTTTTTGTTACATTCAGCTTGTCTCTTAAAGCACAAAAGGTAGCGGCCGGCTTGCAATATTCGCTCGCCGTATGCAATACCAACGCAGTATGGGCATGGGGCGAAAATAGTAGCGGTGAATTAGGCGATAGTACCACCGCTCCAAAAAACACCGCTGTGAGAGTAAGCGGACAACAGGGTTTCAAAGCAGTGGCTGCTGGCAGCAGTCATTCTTTTGGTATAAAAAATGACAGTACATTGTGGGCCTGGGGATACAATGGATATGGTCAATTGGGTGATGGTAGCAACTTTGAAAGACACAGTCCAGTACCTGTAATCGGACTGACTGGTATTGTAATGGTATCCGGTGGTAATTTCCATTCACTTGCTGTTAGCAATGACGGTTCAGTATGGGTGTGGGGAGATAATACCAACGGTGAGTTAGGAGATGGCAAGATCGTAGGCAGAAAAACACCGATTAAGCTAAGCGGTCTGACCGGCATAACAGCAGTAGCCGCTGGCAACAATCATTCTCTTGCCTTGCAAGATGATAGCACCGTATGGGCTTGGGGAGGCAATGATTACGGGCAGTTAGGAGATAGCAGCATTTTTGAAAAACACAGCCCAGTTAAAATAAGCGGACTTTCAGGCATAATTGCAGTGGCGGCAGGTCAATTTTATTCCCTCGCATTAAAGTTCGATGGCACAGTGTGGGCTTGGGGCGACAACACTTATAGTCAACTGGGAGATAGCAATATTACCCAAAGTCATATCCCTATTAAAGTTAACGGACTATCTGGTATATTGTCAATAAGTGCGGCATGCAGGGGTAAACATTCTCTTGCATTGAAAGATAATAGCACAGTGTGGGCGTGGGGAAATAATAATTCCGGTCAGTTAGGCGATAGCAGTACTATTGAAAGAGTTATGCCAGTGCAAGTAAGAGGTCTTACTGGAATAGTGGAAGTAGTTGTGGGAAATGAACATTCCCTTGCTGTAAAGAACAACGGCACTGTGTGGGCATTTGGAAATAATGGCAGCGGACAATTAGGCGACGGCATGCCATCATTTGAATCAACTCCAGTAAAGGTAATAGGGTTATGCCCTGTAACACTTCCCACTAGCATGATTGTTAAAACAATTAAAAAGAATACAGTCATAAATATTTATCCAAATCCTTTCACTAGCAAGGCAACTATTGAAATAAATGAAGCATCAACCCTACAACATTTAGAATGTATTCTAGTTGACATGTTAGGACAGGAGGTTAGGAAATTTGCTTTAACCAACACTCAAACTGAAATACAAAGAGATGATTTATCTCAAGGCATTTATATGATTCACATAATACAAGACAATAAAGTAATTGCCACTGATAAATTGGTCATTACAGACTAAAGCACTTGCGTTTTACACCCTTTCTCCTTAATTGGCATTAGTATTAGAGGTTAAAACCCAAAATACTAAAATTCAATCTCCAGCGTTTTTTACTTAACTTGGTGTGTCCTTATTTAGTATGTAGATACGCGATTAATTGCGTATCTACATACTAAAACATCAATGTATTTTTAATCCACAGATCCCACACCTGCTGCGTTAAAAACATAGCCAATGAATACAGCAAAATTGCTATGGTCAATATTTTATTGCCGATGGTAAACCCTTTAAATTCAGTCTTTATTTTTTTGAAGAACAAGAAAACTACTGGCCCTGCAATAAGGGCATAACACAAGCCCGCTTGCCGCATAGTGAAGGAATGCACATAAGCGTGCTGGGCCATTACAATGCACCAACTGAATGAGGCAATTAACAAGATCATAATCCAGCGATAATAGGATGGATTAAGTGCCTGTTTAAACTCTTTTCTTACCATGAACCACATCGCAATGATGGCGAAAGAAGGCAACATGTAAAACCTCTCCACCCGCGAAAGCCATACAAAAGGCAAGGATATAAATTCCTTCCACCCAAAAGGTGATTCAAGTTTTTTATACCGACCACTCAGTTCAATTCCGGCCGTTCTTAATTTTGCCGTTTCCGTCAAATCATTAAGTGCTAAATCCCAACTGCCAAAGTATTCAATGTTCTGCCAGAGGTGCAATGCTAAACCAACTATAGCACCCAGGGCAGGTATCAATGTAATGGCTGAAAACAATCCTTTCTTTTGCCATAGAGAAACACCAATACAAACAACGGCCAAGTAAACAACAGGTTCATAAGAAACATTTGCGGCAATGCACATTGTTAAAAACAAGCCTGCCAGGTAAACAGGTTTTGGCGAATTGATGTGTTTAAGCAGTATTAGGATAAAAAATGCTTTTGCAAATTCTTCATACACATGCTTGTGCAAACTATCGCTCCAACCGATAAAATAATTGGATAGAATAATGATGACCCAACCGGTCAATACCATTTTTTCATCCTTTATAATCATTGATAGCACCTGCCATAAAACCCAAGCATAAAACAAACTCAGTAAAATAACAAAACACCTCAATACAAATTCATTCACCGACCCTGATATTTTAGAATAAAAATAAGCCAGGATATCCGGCAACGCAGGGTAATGTGTGTAGGCATAGGGGTGGAGTGAGGTATCCTTAACGGGCACTTTGTAGTAATGCACTGGCAATCCTTTGGTTGAACACAACCCCGAATCATTAAAATACAAGACAGCAGAATACAAGTTGATATCGCTATAAGCATCGCCTCGCATAAAATTCCTTCGGCTGCTGTTTTCAAACTGACTGATGGTTGCAGCCCTGAAAACGATAAACCCAAACGCCACAATTAACGTCAAGATAATAATTAATCGCCTGTTACTACTTGTCATTTAGTACTATTAAAAGTTGATCAAAAACGTGTGACATTTGCATATCCTTCATACAAAAATTATTGCCTTTGCAAGGCAGTTCTTTGGTTTGGTGTACACAGGGGGAGCAGTAAACTTTTAAATTTATTTCTTTGTAAACAGTGCCAGTCCTGAGCCACTTTGGCGCAAGACTCTGTGGTTGTGTTGGACCCCAAACTGCTACGATTGGGATACCCAAACGCGCTGCAATGTGCAAGGGCGCAGAATCAATAGTAATGATGCCTTTTGCAGATGAAGCCAATACATTCAAATATTCCTCAAAACTCAATTTCCCTGCCCAATTCTCAATCCTTTCCGTTTCTTTAATCCCTGATAATGCAATATACGCATTATTCGCTGCCTTATCAGCAGGTGCCCCTGCCAAGGCTATGCGATAAGTAGTGTTTTCACAAATCAGTTGAATCATTTCCGCTACTTGCTGAGGTTCAAGCTTTCTTTGAATACTTAAGACACTACAAGTATTATTAATGACTATCAGGTTCCTATTGCCGCTGCTTGTCTTTTGTGGCAGATAATAACGTTCCTCAACCGTTGCCCCAGCATCGCGCGCCATCTGATTATAATTTTCTTCTGTAGGTATAAACTGGTTGAAATAGGTATTGTGTGTATTTAAGAAATTCCTAAAATTCACCTTTTCAAATTCAAATCCAAACCTGTTTTTACTAAATGTATAGAGAGAAAAAATGGTGGTTAACCGCGAATACACCTCAAAATCAAAGCACCATTTACACTTCAA
>JBBQIF010000109.1:0-8180 GCA_038324665.1 Bacteroidia bacterium | reverse complement strand
TGTATTCAAAATCGAGAATAAATCGAAACACTCAATCTCTATTGAACAAATATCAGGGACACAGCCTTATGAAGTTTCCTGGCCCCATTTTAATACCTATTGCAAAACAGAACTCGCAAGTAATCAGTTTGTTTTTGTTTCCATAAAGACAGGCAAAATGAAAAGCCGGCTTAAAATGCCAATTGAAGACACCTTAGTTGTAATCATGAATGCTATGAAGGAAACGGAATTAAATATTGGATTGCAATACAAGCTTTGTAATGCAATTGGAAATCCGGTCTATAAAGTTGAAAACTTTGTATTCAAGCAATTAGACATTGTCAACTTTGGGCAGGGAGTTTTATCCGAAAGCCTTAGAAAAGCAAGCAAATTGCCTTCACAAGAAGAGGTGAAGATAGGTCAGGTTGATGCCTTGGTAAATAAAGATTATGTGAAAGATTCTTTTATGTACAAAACGGGTTTTATAAGCCTGGAGAATACTTCTAAAGATACATTATTGTTTATGGGTTTTCGCCAGCCAAAGAATATTAAATTAATTTGCACACCATTATATTCTGGTCCAACATTAGTTTATATTAATCATAGTGTATTGATTAAATATGTATATCAATGCAGATCCAAGGGAGCTGAAAAAAATAAAAGCACAAAGCAGTTGGTATACCTCTTGTTTAAAGATAAATCTGGTGCTGTAAGAGAAGTAAAAAAAGAAGTTAAACTAAGTTTTTGAATGTAATTAAATTCCAATGCTTTAAATAAATTTTTCCTTTGTAGTCCCCCCAAATTTCCGAAAAAATACATACATTATTCAAAAATTACTACTCAAAGATATAATAATAGCCGGAATTTCCACTTTTTACGAAGACAGGGATAGCGGTGGTGAAATACTGGCCACAGGCACCCCAGAAGAATTGATAAAATCGACAAAGAGTTATACAGCTAAATATCTGAAGAAGGAGTTGGGGGGATAGGGGGCAACGAGTGGTTAGTGGCTAGTATTTAGTGATTAGTATTAATTTTTGGTCTCTCAGTTGCCTATAATTAGATCTAATTTTAGCATAATTATCTTCAGATATGCATTTTATTATAAGATTATAAAAATCATTTTTTTAATCTGTATATTCAGATTTCTAGTTGGTTTCTACTATATTTTTAACCCAACAAAAGATATACCCTTTCAGGTATAATAAAACATATTTATATATTATTTATACCCTATCGGTGTTATTAATCCACATTTCACTATATTTGTACCCGTAAAGGTATAAAATAAAATGGGAAATTTATCGGCATTTATAAAATATCATCGTAAAAAACTGCGATTAAGCCAAGAAGAGCTAGCTTCAAAAGCTGGGGTTGGTCTGCGATTTATGAGAGAAATGGAACAGGGTAAAGAGACCTTGCAAATGGATAAAGTCAATCAAGTATTAGCACTTTTCGGATTTGAATTAACACCGGACAGAATGCAAATCAACCCCTATGAAATTATATATAAATATTTCAATATAGCCGTCAAAATTACATTCAAAAACAAGCTAGTAAAATTTGGAATTATCATAGACGAAATTACAGACATAGAAGAAAGAAAAATTACAGCTTGGAGGTTTGTCCCTAATAATCATGCAATTAATTTTCAAAATAAGCCTGATGAAACATTAGTAGAAAGAATAGAGCATAAAGACATATTATCAATAGAAAAACAATAATCAATTATGAAATCGGGACTAGTATATAAAAAAGCTATAATAGCTGGTATTATCTGGGAAGATGGAGAAGGGTTTCACTTTCAGTATAAGGACACTTATTTAAAAAACCCACAATATGGCCCTGTTAGTAAAACACTGCCAATTAGGAGTGAACCCTATTCAGACACACAAATGCTCCCTTTCTTTGATGGCCTTATTCCTGAAGGTTGGCTGTTACAAATTGCTATTGACAATTGGAAGTTAAACCCAAGGGACCGAATGAACTTATTAATAACCCTCTGTAATGATTGTATAGGCGACATCAGCATTAAAAACGAAAATTAACATGAAGTGCTTATTATGTTACAAATCGCTTGAACAGAATGAGGTTGAATACCACCCAAAATGTTTGAAAAAAACTTTTGAAATTAATGAGATGCCAACAATTGAAATTGACGAAAAAAATTTAAGCGAATATGCTAAAAAAGCTATTGGAAATAAGACTGCCATAACGGGAGTGCAGCCAAAGCTTAGCTTATGGCTAAAAGAATCAAAAAACAGTATTAGGTTTACAATTTTAGATAACAAAAGCAATTATATCATTAAGCCTCAAAGTGGAACCTACGATTCACTCCCTGAAAATGAAGATTTATGTATGCATTTGTCTGAAGAATTTGGCCTTGAAACTGCTAAACATGGCCTTGTAAGACTACCAAGTGGTTCACTAGCTTATTTAACTAAACGATTTGATAGAATAGGCGATAAAAAACTTGCCTGCGAAGACTTATGTCAATTGACTGAATCGCTGACAGAACATAAATATAAAGGCAGCTATGAAAAGATTGGAAAAACAATCAGACAATATTCAACCTCCATTGGTCTAGATACATTACATTTTTTCGAATTAGTTGTATTCAGTTTTATTACTGGAAATGCTGACATGCATTTGAAAAACTTTTCTATGATGGAAAAGTCTCCTGGTTTATTCAATTTAAGTCCAGCATACGACTTGGTTAGCACTATACTAGTGATAAAAAATGAACCTGAACAAATGAGTTTGACATTAAACAGCAAAAGGAATAAACTTAAAAAAAGTGATTTTGATATTCTGGCAAAAAATTTAACACTCAACGAAAAACAGATTCAAAATACGTATCTGTTATTCATTGACAAAAAAGAAGCAGCAATGTGGTGGATAGAACATAGTTTTTTACAGGATAAACAGAATTACCATCTAACGGCCCCCAGCTCATAAAGGTGGATAGAACATAGTTTTTTACAGGATAAACAGAAGGAATTATTAACTAATATTTTACAAAAAAGGTTGAAATTATTTTATTAATCGGTGAAGGCTGATTAGAATTATTTCATTTATAAACTCAAAATATGTCACGTCAGCCCCCCAATATCAACATTTAATGCCGAGGTCTTATCTTAAAAACTTTTCCATAAACAAGGAAAATAGATTTCTAATATACAGCCTACACAGTAATAGAAGCCTTCTAATTGCTATTTATTACCATATTTCTCCTTATTGAGGCCAATGTGCGGAATTTCGAACTTGTTGAATTTGATTAAGAAATTTAACATCACATAACGTGAATTCGGGATAAGAAATTAATACATACGGATCGGCTGAACGATCAGCAGCGAAATACCACTAGGGTTTCATTTTGTCAACTGTTAATGGCAATCCAATGAGAACCATTTCACCACACCGCTTAGCAGCTTTGATGCCTTTTATAGCAATAAGTTAATCAAAATAAGTAATACACTAAGAAGCACCTCGAAGAAGAATTGACAACTTCATTAAAAGACACTCATCAATAAAAGAGCACCTAGGGCTTTCAAATAAATTAGAAAAGAGGTAGCTAGAAACCTTGGAGTAAAAAACAGGCAGGGCAAATGACTCTAGTGGAGTCAAATATTTATACCCACGCACTTATGGCATGGTTATACTGCAAAGTGGACCATGGTTGGCGACATTTTTGCTTAAATTCTTTTGTAAAAATGATGACAACCATTTATCTGTAACCCGAATTGACGTTAAAATATAATGATTTAGGTCAATTGGATGCGACCTTACATTGAAAAAGTCCGATAGCTATCAGACACAAATCATGATGTAACAATACTTATATGTCATACTATCAAGCTAAACAATATCTCCTAAAAATTTCCACATTCTGACTACTATTTTCACTAAAAAAGCCCGCAACATAAGTTACAGGCTATTATACGTTCAGAGCAAATTATTTGAAACTTGCTTTATGGCTAATCAACTAATAATTTGAAATTTTCAGCGGTATTATCCATTATAATCTTTACCATATACATGCCCGGTGCAAGATCATTTAATTGCAGCTTATTACTAAATCTGCCGCTCATAATTAAGGTACCTGTCGCATTAAATATATAATAACTGGTTTCCTTTTTAGTCTCTATAAAAACAGTTCCGGCTGAAGGGTTGGGAAATAAACTGATTTTACTATCCTTGGGAAAACTGAAATCAGCCCTTGAAATATCGGTATAAGAGGTCTTTTTGTCGATATCCACCTGACCAAGACGATAATAATTGACAGCTTGAGGGGTGGAATCCACAAACTCATAAGCATTATATAAATTACAATTGCCATAACAATATATTTTTCCAATTGTTTTCCAATTCACACCATCCTCGCTGCGCTGAACCTCAAAATACTGGATCATCTTTTCATAGCCGGTCTGCCAAGTCAATCTGGTACTAGTGGATTGGGTAAAGGATTTGGCATAGAAATTCTTAACGGTTACAGAAGCCGGTCTGGCACTGTTCTGGTCGCTTGAAGGTGATGTTCCATCACTAACTTCAGCATGCATGGCATCAGAAATTTGTGTGGACATTTCTTTAAGACAGGCGCTTTGAGCATTAGAAGTTGGGAACAACATCCATAGAAGGAAGGCATAACCCTTTATCCACAAAAGTGGATTTTGCGTGTGTTTCATAAGTGTAGTTTTAGTGGGTGCAAAGGCACAATTATATGATTAATTTTCTATGCAAATTGCATTTTTATTACTGCTGTATATCAGCATGTTATAAAATATATTAAAATGCATTTCGATGATATCAATGTGTTGCTTGGCGTATTAAACCGTCTGATAGAAAAAGGCAATACTGTGCTAGTAATAGAGCATAACATGGATGTCATCAAAGTAGCAGATTATATCATCGACCTTGGCCCTGAAGGGGGACATGGCGGTGGAGAAATACTGGCCACAGGTACTCCGGAGGAGTTGATTAAATCCAAGAACAGTTATACAGCTAAATATCTGAAGAAGGAGTTGGGGGGATAGGGACTAGTGACCAGTATTTAGAAATTAGTGGAATTTTTATTTTAAAGGACTTAATTCAACAATTTGGTAATAACTCATTTCATCTCCAGAAGGGGGAAAATATATGTTTAATTCAATTATATAATTCTTTCTTGTTAATAGATTGTTTTCGTATTTTTGACCAATCTCTTCCAAAGTATTACGATCAAGACACTTGCAACTGTTAGAGTCATTTTTATCCAGTACTAGTAACGATCCATAATTAAATACTGTATTATACAACATTATATATTGTCTTGCATTAGATTTATCGTAATAAAAGCTATATGGCTTATTTTTTACCTTTGCGCAAACGGTATCCAATAGATGATAAAAAGAATCTCTTGTAATTATATGGTCTTTTTTAACAATTATTGTTGATTTCCTTCTCATACAATGCATACTGGAAATGCAAAGCAACGCTAAAATCGGCAATCCAAAAAAAATCCTTTTAATCATCTTAATAAATTACAATTTGGGTATTCATAATCAAGTATCTACTATGTTTGTGTTCTTAGCGGAGGGATAATTACAATTGTAGTTTTATTTGCGAATCCACGAACCAATGTTGCAGCGGCAGCATGCCAGCCCGCTAGAATCACAATATTCATATAATACTTTAACACCCTCATTTTTGCTGTTAAATCTCAAAAAATCTATTCATATTAAAATTTTCAGATTTTCCGAAGGCAAGGTTCCTTCCAAGGGACCAATGATTACAAATATTAGTCTAAAATGCAATATTAATAATTTTACAAGTCCATATTTTATTTTTAGGGATTCCAAATTATCATAGATGAAAAACAAAAATAATCTAGCCTACTTTTCAGGTGGCTTTCTAATTTAATTCTGAGAATCTGTGGCTAACTGTTCTTATACCTTCTGGAATTAGTCACAGATTCACAGATCGTTCTTTCTTGCGCAGAATTTCACAATTGTTCGAATCCTATTCTATTTTCGATTAAGTTAGAAATAATATGTTACCAGGCTTTGTCTTTAAAACTTCTTTCTTTTCCATTTCCAATCCATTCACAACTCATTTCAGAATCTGTATTCCAATTGAATTTCCATTTAACGTAAATTCCGGTTCCATCATCATCTATTTCCAATGTATCGGAGGCTCTTACCCATCTCCACTTCCCGTTGGTCCCTCCATACACACCTCCAGAAATAAATGGGTGAACTATTCATTATTCTAATCTTATCTTTAAAAACTGCAAATTATATATTTTCACCATGGTGATGTTTTGAAAATAATATCCTGTTCATTGTTAATCCATCTACATTTCATTTCTGTATCAGTATTATAATAAAATTTCCATTTTAATTTTGGATCTCCGCTAATCATTATTATTTCCATAGTATCTGAAGTTTTTACCCAATTCCAGGAACCACTTCCTCCATAATTGCCGTTTGATTTAAATGGATGGATTATAGTACTACCTTGGTTATACCATGTTATATTATTTGTCAGGGTCGTTTTGTTCAGTGTTTTTACAGGATCTGCTGGTGTAGGAGTAGTTGTATCCTTTTTCTTTTTACATGCAGAAAAACAGATAATAAGGCTTGCTGCGAAAAGCCATCCCATTGATTTGATTGTTTCCTTTTTCATTTTATTATTTGATTATATATTATTCCATATTATTGATGACAGCGTAAAGTTCACTATTGTTAAGAAAGCAGCCTCTATATAGTTTTATTGCAGCAATAGATACAAATATAAGGACATTATTCAAAATTCAAAATTCAAAATTTTTAATTCAGGTTATCCAAGGCAAGTTGACCAAAAACCTGAACCACGGATGCAAAGATTCGAAGTGCAAATTTAAAAGGACACAGAATTAGAACCTGAAGTTAATATATGGAGTAGAAAATCAATATTTATTTCAGAACTTCGATTTATAAAATAAAGCTAAAATTAACCTGTGATTTTTTTGGTTCATTAGCTACTTGCTTTATATCTATTTACCTATTGTAATTTCCAAAAAAAACAGATTTATACTTTATTTGTCCTATTTTCGTTTTGAGAATATGTATAAGACAGTTTCGATAACGCTGAAGATTCTATGCCTTGTAAAACCCTGCTTTGCGCAGAAATTTTATTTTACGTTTTATGAGGTAGCCCTCCAAAGGTCAAACTCGAAAAAATGAAAGTAATAGCCTCATTTTATCGATTTTATCTCGTCTGCTAATTGAAGTAACTTTCTCCATTTAGGAGATGTCTTGAATAATTGAATTTCCCATTCACCTGTATGTTGCATTTTCCTGACCAAATCACTTAATTCAGAACTTTTGTTGAATTTTGATTCACTTATGAACTTTGCATCATATAATTTTTTTAAATTATCCTTATAAAAGAAAGTAACGACGCCAATATCAAATTCTTCAAAAATACAACTCCCAATTATATAATCATTCTCCTCAAGAAGCCATATACCACAGTATTCTAAAGTATCTAAATAATCTTCGTATAATATATCTATTTCACTCATAATTATTACAATTTCCCTTTTTAAGGTCCTTTAAGACAAATATAACGGAAAAACCTTCCATTTTATGATTTTTATACCCGCAGATTTTTAGCCACAGAAACACAGATTATTTTTCCCTAGGTAGAATTTCAAAAATGAGAACGGAACTAATCTGTGCTATTTTTTAGGCAACTTGTTGCCAGATTTAATTCTGTGAATCTGTGGCGAATAGTTTTCATAGGTTCTTAAAGTAACAGATTCATATACTAATTTCAAGTAATATTTTTTTACTTCATAAAAAAAATCTAAAATTGAAGTGAAATGGACATCCAAGTCAATAAAGTAAAAACAAAAGCTGAAAAAAAACTGGCCTTTGATATCAGGCAGGTCGTTTTTGTAATCGAACAGGTTGTGGATCCTGCGGAAGAATATGACGAATACGATGAAGCCTGTACACACTTTATTGCCTACCATAACAATGTTGCATGCGGTACTGCCCGCTGGAGGTTCAAGGCTCCCGGCATTATTAAACTTGAGCGTTTTGCCGTATTACAAGAATTTAGAGGACAAGGTGTTGGTGCAGCTTTGGTCAAAGCGGTTTTAGATGACCTGCCTTTGGCGGATAAAGTGATGATGCATGCGCAATTACATGCCATTCCTTTCTATTTAAAGTTGGGCT
>JBBQIF010000108.1:0-8183 GCA_038324665.1 Bacteroidia bacterium | reverse complement strand
ATGCCTTAATATACAACATGAAAAATCACATTGTAAAAATTATTTCTGTTGAATTTGTAACGCATGATGTAAAGCGTTTTACTATTCAAAAGCCAGCGGGTTACAAATTCACCCCAGGACAGGCAACCGAAGTTTCCATAAACACTCCTGAGCTTAAAAATGAAAAGCGACCATTTACTTTTACAAGTTTAAATGATAATGAGTATCTTGAATTTACAATAAAAATTTACGATAGTCACAACGGAATTACAACGGAATTAGGAAAATTAAAACACGGAGATGAACTTATCATTCGGGACGTTTGGGGTGCAATTGAATATAAAGGCGAAGGCGTTTTCATTGCGGGAGGAGCTGGTGTAACGCCCTTCATAGCCATCCTGCGACAGTTGCATAAAGAAAATAAAATCGGGAACAATAAATTAATTTTTACTAACAAAACCGAAAGCGATATAATTCTTCGCGAAGAATTTAAAGAAATGCTTGGCAAGAATTTCATCAACACACTTACCGATGAAAAAAAAGGCGGATACGAAAACCGCCACATTGACACTTCATTTCTAAAAGAAAAAATAGAAGACTTCCACCAACACTTTTATGTTTGCGGACCGCCCCTATTTGTAAAAGCTATTACAAAAGCACTCTCTGAATTAGGTGCAAAAACCGATGAAGTGGTTTTTGAAAAATAAAATCACTCACGCCAAAACAATCTTATTAGAAATTAATTTTCTCTTTTCGGCCTTTCGCGAAAATTTTTCATTCTCTTGCTGAGCGCTGCAATACTCGTGGCTAAGTAAACTTATTCCCTTTTCTATAATTTGGGTCATTATTGAAAAGTAACTTATATTTGTTGACTTATGTTAATATATAAGTTCCATAGAAACTCGTGTCTACTTTCAAAATAGTTGTATTAATACATAAAGATTTATGTCCAAACACATCGATTCCCACCGCTCGCCTTATGGCAGGTTATGAATTAAAAATGACACAGCCACAAATGAAAAGTAACACTAAATATCGAAACATAAATGGAGAATTGGACCATGATTCAGCCAACCCCACTCATCACACTTTAATAAATGCCCAAATATTTTGTAAAGTACTTTTATATACAACTTTAGGTATCTTCATTTCTACAAATAATTGCTTTGGTCAATTCAACGAAACCATACGTACAGGCAGGCCAGGGCAAGCCATAGGTGCTTATGCAGTTGGTAAAAATGTTTTTCAAACACAAACAGGTGTCGATTTTGGCGGCTCAAATGCAACACGATTAAAATCAAATACGGTAGCACCAAATACTGTTTTGCGCTTTGGGATCACCAAAACGGCTGAAATAAATTCCGGTTGGGAATACCGCACAGATAAATATAAAACCGATACAAGCAGCTATGTTCAATCAGGTTTAAGTGGTGCAAATTTGGGAATGCGTTTTAATATTTTGCCAGCCATAAAACAACATCCTTCACTAGGCTTTCAGTTTTCTTTAAAAATGCCGATCTTGTCGAAAGATTACAATCCTAAATTTGTAGCACCCAGATTTTTACTTATTGCTACAGAAAATTTTTCTGATAGATGGTCATTAACCGCAAATGCTGGCGCAAGTTATAATGGCAATGATGCCGAGCCTACAGGCATCTATGTGTTGAATTTATCATACGCCCTGAGCAGTAAATTTGGAACTTTTATTGAAAACTATGGCCATTATTACAAATCGCATTTAGAAAATCGCTGGGATGCCGGAATTGCCTATCTTGCGAACAATAATTTGCAATTGGATATTTATGGTGGCGCCGGTTACAATTATGGTAAAATGGACTATTTTGTTAGTATTGGCGTTTCGTACAGGGCATTAACAGTAAGAAATAAATCAGTAAACAATCAATAAAATGATGCTTTCAAAAATAAAATTCGCATTTGTACTTTTTGCCTTATTGCTTGCAAACCCAACAGCTTTCTCGCAAATAGAAAGTACTACAAAAATTAGCGACTCATTGCACAATAGTTTTCTAATTTCTCAATCTAAACTTTTGCAGGAAATGGAAAATGCTAAAATGCAGGATTCATTAAAAAGACTGGAATTGCAAAATAAAATAAGTGAATTATCCAATGCGGACAATTCAAAAAAGGAAGAATTACTGAATGAGTTAGAGCAATTAAAAAACAAGAATGCTGAACGTATTTCGCTAAAGAAACATAAAATCGATTCGCTTAGGAATTTTGTTAGCGGATATGCCGTAATGCCATTCTTAGGTGATACCCTCTTTTCCATTTATAATAAATTGGGAAGTCTCTCAGCAAAAGATAGGGCAGAAGCCATTACCAACCGCATAAAAAATTTAGCACGCAATTATTTTTTTAAAACAGATTCCTTGCAAATTGTACCATCTGAAACAGCGGTGGATATTCTGTTTGGCGAAACCATTATAATGAGCATTTCTGAAAATGATGCACTTTGGCAAAATACATCAAAGGGAAATTTAGCGATAGCCTATAAAGACTGGATCGGTAAAGCCGTTATTGATTATCAGAAGGCCACCAATTGGAAAACCATTGCCAAGCAAATTGGACTAGCCCTATTCGTATTGCTTATATTAGTTGGGCTCATTTATGGCATCATCAAACTTTTTCGCTTTACAAAAGCAAAAATTGAGGCACAAAAAGACAAGAAGCTTAGGGGAATTAAAGTCCGCAATTATGAGCTATTCTCACCCACCAACCAACTGAACTTCTTTTTAACAATCAACACCACTCTAAAATGGGTATTAATCATTATCGTGGTGTATCTGGCACTACCAATCTTGTTTAGTATTTTTCCATGGACGGAAGGTTTCGCCAGGACATTATTCTCCTATTTTCTCAATCCTCTTAAGAATATTTTCAGAGGCATTTGGGACTATTTCCCCAAACTTTTTACTGTAATCGTAATTGTTACAGTATTCAGGTACGTAATTAAAGGCATTCATTATTTGAAAACTGAAATTGAAAGAGGTGCATTGACCCTTCCCGGTTTTTATCCTGATTGGGCAAATCCCACTTTCCAAATTATTAAAGTATTACTTTATGCTTTCATGTTTATTGTCGTTTTTCCTTACCTCCCAGGCAGTGACAGCCCCATATTTAAAGGCGTATCTGTATTTCTCGGCGTGATGTTTACATTCGGTTCATCCGGCTCACTCAGCAATGTAATAGCTGGTCTTGTACTCACTTATATGAGGGCTTTTAAGATTGGCGACCGCGTGAAAATTGGCGACATCACTGGTGATATCATTGAAAAATCATTGCTCGTTACACGAATAAGGACCATCAAGAATGAAATAATCTCTATTCCCAATTCAAATGTAATGAGCAGCCATACCATAAATTATAGCAGCGATGCAAGTAACAAGGGCTTAATCATGCACACTACCGTTACCATCGGATATGATGTACCATGGAAAAATATGCACCAAGCATTGATTGATGCAGCTATGAGAACTGAACATTTGATGCAAGAGCCGAAACCCTTTGTACTGCAAATAAGCTTAGACGATTTTTATGTGTCTTATCAAATTAATGCTTACACCAGGGAGCCAAATAAGCAAGCCGCTATCTATTCACAACTGCACCAAAACATTCAGGATTGTTGTAATGAAGCTGGAATTGAAATTCTATCTCCACATTACCGTGCAGCGCGTGACGGCAACAATAGCACGATCCCTGCTACTTATTTGGGGAAAGACTATAAAGCCCCATCATTTAATATAAAATTAGAAAAAGACGATAAATAATGGAAAAGCAGATTAATGATCTTTTGTTCAATCCTACTATTGGGAAAATTGTAACCATCATCATTGGAATTGCCGTAATCTGGCTGATGATAAAAGCCATTCAGAAAAACCTATTCTCAAGAATCAATGACACTGGCAACCGATACAAAGCAAGAAAATTCGGGACATTCATTGGTTACTTCCTTACAATTATTTTAATAACCATTGTGTACAGTGATAAATTAGGAGGACTTACTGTGGCATTAGGTGTTGCGGGTGCTGGTATTGCCTTTGCATTGCAAGAAGTTATTGCCTCATTCGCAGGCTGGCTCGCTATTATGTTTGGTGACTTTTACAAAACTGGCGACCGCGTGCAGGTAGGAGGAATCAAGGGTGATGTGATGGACATCGGCGTTTTGAGAACCACTATTATGGAAACAGGGCAATGGGTGGATGGAGATTTATACAATGGTAGAATTGTTTTGATTGCAAATAGTTTTGTGTTTAAGGAACCTGTGTTCAATTATTCCGGCGATTTTCCATTTTTATGGGATGAAATAAAAATACCAGTTCAATATGGCAGCAATTATGATAAAACCAAATTATTATTGGAAAATATAGGAAAGGAAGTAGCTGGTGATTTGACAGACAGGTCAAGAGAAAAATGGATTACAATGCAAAGCAAATACCGTTTGGAAGATGCGCAAACAGAGCCTATGGTTTCCCTCATTGCAAATGATAATTGGGTCGAATTTACTTTGCGATACGTGGTGAGTTATAAAAAACGCCGGGCCACGAAAACGGAATTGTTCACCAGAATTTTAAAGCAGGTAGAAGCTACGAATGGCGAAATAAAATTTGCATCGGCTACTTTTCAATTGGTGGAAGGTTCTGAGATAAAAGTAAAGATACAACCTTAGAAATACTAAATTTCTTAAAATATTGCTAAGTCGCGCTTCAAAATTGCTTCATAAATTCTTAACCAGACTCTATCCAACTAGTATTTAACTCTTTATATTGAGTAGATATTGACTCCTACATTTTACTTATTCTATAAATATAGAATGTGACTGTGTCTGTCACATTATGGGGGGGGGTAATACTCATGGCAACAAACTTAAAACATGATTAATCTAATAAATTATGAAATAAGGGATATCTTCAATACCGCTCTATTTTCAGATTTAAATTCAAAAGAAAATAGACACTACAAAAACAATTTACTATTTTGATTGTTTAATGTTATGTCAATGTTATTTAAACAATAAGATAAGTTAAATATATAAAGCTTTCATGAAATTGTATAAAACAGTAACAGGCGCTTTAGACCATTATTGTTAATCGAATATTTTCTGATCATGCCATAAAGAATAATAGCCAAATTAACTATGACCAGTATAGCACAAAATTCATTTGAAATCTTTTATGATAATTATAGCCCCATGGTTTATGGCATGGCCCTGCAATTCTCACCAGTTAACGAAAAGACGGAAGAAATTGTAATAGCTACTTTCAGAGAAGCATTTAAATCTAGCCTTGATCTATGCAAATATCCTTCCTCATGTATCACACTCATTCATATATTGCTGCATAAAGTACAAGTTTTGTTGAAAGATAAAACCAATCTTAAATTCAATCTTTTTGAAAATTCCGACTTACTCTACCACCTTTTCTGCAAGCAAGCATAGCGGACTATTGCAAAGCAAACAGTATTACAAGGGACGAGGCCATCAAGCAACTTCGGGAAGAATTCTTGCTTCTAAGGACACTTAACCAACGCGCCTAAGGATATACATAGTATTCCAAGGCGTAATCATTAGTCGAATGACCCAAATAAGGGTTATTATTTTCAATCTATTTGTAAGCAATTTACAAATATAAATGGGTTCCAAAAACTATAATCATTTTTAATTGTTTATATATTACACACTTTTTTTTAAACAGATGGATTTATTTTCTATTTCACAGCTAGAACAGTTTTCAGGCATCAGGGCTCATACGATACGTATTTGGGAGAAAAGGTACAATGCCCTTCAACCTGCCAGGTCGCAAGGAAATACAAGGCATTACGATAATAGCCAATTGCAGCGACTGTTAAATATAGTAAGCCTGATGGAGGCCGGTTGTCGCGTATCAGAATTGGCAGTTATGAGTGATCGTGAATTGTTTAAGTTACTGGGATTGCAATTAAGCTCCAATCCATTAGACGGAAGCGATGACTATTTTATAGGTCAATTAATTGCAGCTGGTATGGCTTATGATGAGCCTTACTTTGAAAAAATGTTTTCCAATTGCCTCCTCCGATTGGGTGTTGAGGAGACCTATCTACGTATCATTTATCCAATGTTGGTGAGGATAGGCCTTATGTGGGGTGCAGATTTGCTGCCCTCGGCACACGAACATTTTATAAGTAATATGCTGAGGCAAAAACTACTTGCTGCCATTGATTCACTCCCACCATCAAAACCGGGAAAAGAGACATGGTTGCTCTTTTTGCCTGAAAGTGAATTACATGAGATTGGTTTGCTAATGGCCCAATATGTTATCAGAAAGGCCGGCAAAAAGGTGGTTTACCTTGGCAGCAATGTGGCCTATGATGCGCTTGCAGAAGCCATAAAGGCAACAGATGCCAGCCATTTAATGCTTTTCCTGGTACATTATGATATACCTGCACAGATACAGCAATACCTTAATACCATTAAGAAAGATTTTAAAAATGCGGAAATATATGTATCGGGCAATAAGGATTTAATAAGTGAACTGAAACTGGCGAAGAATATAAAATGGTTGAAGTCATTAAATGAATTACAATTAACAACAAAATCTTTAAGGAATGTCTAAAATTGCTATTATAGGATCAGGGTTCTCCGGCATAAGTGCCTCGGCTTACCTTGCTGCTGCAGGACATGATGTGCATGTATTCGAAAAGAATGACGGCTTGGGAGGCAGGGCAAGGCAACTCAAAACTGATGCCGGTTATATTTTTGACATGGGTCCAAGCTGGTATTGGATGCCGGGGATATTTGAAAAATTCTTTAGCGATTTTGGTTATAGTGTTCAAAACCTCTATGAACTTAAGCCCCTTGACCCCGCTTTTGATATTGTATTTGCAAAGAATGATACCATGCATGTGCCCCATGATCTCGATGCGTTGTACAAACTTTTTGAATCTATTGAAAAAGGAAGTGCCACACGACTCAAAACATTCATGGAAGAGGCTGAATTCAAATACAGAACCGGCATGGAGAATTTGGTGTATAAGCCCGGACTTTCCATTGCTGAGTTTGCAGATAAAGATCTGATAAAAGGCCTATTTCGCCTACAAGTTTTTACCTCGTTCAGTGACCATATTCGGAAATATTTCACCCATCCTAAACTTATTGCATTGATGGAATTTCCTGCCCTCTTTTTGGGGGCTATGCCCCGAGAAATACCAGCCCTTTATAGTCTTATGAATTACGCAGGACTTAAGCTTGGCACTTGGTATCCCACTGGCGGTTTTTCTAAAGTGATAGATGCGATGGTAATGGTAGCGGAACAACAGGGAGTCACTTTCCATTGCAATGCTGCAGCAGAAAAAATAAGCATCGAAAACGATAAAGCCAACGGAATTCTTGTGAATGGAAAAATGTTTGAATGCGATGCAGTAATTGCTTCCGCAGATTATCACCACGTAGAGAGCAAACTCCTGTCAACAGAATTCAAAAACTATAATGAAGAGTACTGGAAAAAGCGAACTTTTGCACCATCATCTCTTATTTTTTACCTGGGTATCAATAAAAGAATAAAAGGACTTAATCACCACACCCTTTTCTTCGATGAAGACATCACTCTTCATTCCGAGGAAATTTATAAAAATCCACAATGGCCTTCGAAACCCTTGTTTTACGTTTGTTGCCCGTCAAAAACAGATAATAGCGTGGCACCTCTGGGACATGAGAACCTTTTTCTGCTGATGCCCCTGGCAGCAGGACTTGAGGATAGCGAAATTCTCAGAGATCAATATTTTGATATTTTAATGAGGCGATTAGAAAGTTATACTGGTGAGGAAATTACAGGGAACATTGATTATAAAAAATCATATTGTATCAATGATTTTACGAAAGATTACAACGCTTATAAAGGAAATGCTTACGGGCTTGCCAATACGCTCCGACAAACCGCCATTTTAAAACCAAAAATTAAAAATAAAAAGGTTAAAAACCTCTTTTATTCAGGACAATTGACGGTTCCAGGGCCCGGGGTACCCCCTTCTATCATTTCGGGCAAAATTGCCGCAGAACAGTTAATAAAACATTTAAAGGATTTAACATGAAAAAAATATTCGACAATGTATCCGTGGAATGCAGCAAACTAACAACTAAGAAATATAGTACCAGTTTCTCGCTGGGCATTTATTTTCTTACCAGGCGTTTGCGCAACCATATTTATTCCATC
>JBBQIF010000107.1:0-8184 GCA_038324665.1 Bacteroidia bacterium | reverse complement strand
CGGATTAGAACTTTGGAAAACTGATGGTACACCATTAGGTACCGAAATGGTTAAAAATATCAATTCTTCGGCTGGTTCAGATCCCATCAACTTTTTTGCTGATGGCATTACGCTTTATTTTTCGGCGTACGAAGGTACTTTTGGTAGAGAATTATGGAAAAGCGATGGTACAACTTTGGGTACTGTAATGGTTTCTGATATTTATCCTGGCAACAACAGTAGCAGCCCGGGTCCCTTTATAAAGATGAATGGCGCTTTCTATTTCGGGGCTGATGATGGCACCCATGGGAACGAAATATGGACAACTGACGGCTCTTCTACTGGTACTCAAATGTTAAAGGACATGAATCCTGGAGGCAATAGCAGCAATTATTACCTTGAGGTAGTAATGAACAATAAACTTTTTTTTAGTGCCTACGATGACTTAAATGGTTATGAGCTATGGGTAAGTGACGGCACAAGCATAGGCACCATCCTTCTTAAAAACATTCAGGCAGGTTTATCGAGTAGTTCTCCTCGTGAACTTACCGTTTTTAATGGGCATATTTATTTTAGTGCCGATGACGGCACGCATGGAATAGAAGTATGGAACACTGATGGAACCACACTTGGCACTTCACTTTTTCTAGACATCAATAATGTATCCAATCAGTCTTCTAATCCAGGTTACTTTACAGTTGCTAACGGCAGTTTATATTTTAGTGCCAATGACGGCACCAACGGAGCCGAGTTATGGAAAACCGATGGCAATATTGGCAGCACAAAGATGCTTAATCAAATTTGCCCCGGCTCATGCAATGGATATCCTCACAACTTTATTCAAAACGGCAACACACTTTATTTTATTGGCTATGAAACTAATACCGGCAGCGAATTATGGAAGTTAGATTTGCCGACAAGTGGTTTATTGTATACTAAGGCGGGTACATTTAGAATATACCCAAACCCTGTTTCTGATAAAATAACCCTCAAAGGCATTGCTATTAATACCCTTGTTACCATAAACGACCTGCTAGGCAAAACAATTTGGCAAGCTGTAGCTGCGCATGAGAATATGGTAATTGATATTTCATATCTATCACCAGGCATGTATTTTGTAAATAACAGAAAGTTTATCAAAGAATAGCTAAACAGAAAGAGAGTTATTGCCGCACAGTGGTTCAGTCGATTATTTTTTACACTGACGCGCTTCATTGACAGAAAGTTAATATTTACTTTTTACTTTCTATGTGATATACCCGGATGGACATCAATGGCACATGCCACTAACAAGGTGTTTGAGTTAATATCTGGTGAAGTCTTAGGTGTTCTGTTTCTCATTCATATTTTAGATGAGTATTTGAGAATAAAAAGCAACATTTTAAATACACGCTTCATAAGAACCTGCACTTTATAGGCTATTCAATGAAAAGCCAAAAGCATTTATTTTAAACAAAAAACAATAATAATATTATGGTGTCAACAATTCAAAAGGAAAAAGCTGAACTGTTCTTGAAATTTCATCACGACAAAGAAATTCTAGTCCTTTTAAACTCATGGGATATCTCAAGTTCTAAAATCATAGAGGCCAGTGGCTATAAAGCAATCGCTACAACAAGTATGGGTATTGCTGCCTCCTTAGGATATCCCGACTGCCAAATAATCCAATTGTCAGAAATGATGGACGTAATATCAGGCATTGTAAAAAATATCAAAGCTCCCATTACTGTTGACATAGAATCTGGATATGGAAATAATCTGAATGAAATAATTGATTCAGTTAAAAAGATAATTGCAACAGGGATCGTTGGAATAAATATTGAAGACAGTATTGATTTAAGCCCAAATTTAATTGATGAAATGGAATTTTGTGAAAGAATATCTGCCATTCGCTCATTATCTGACGCATTGGGTTTTCATTTAGTCATTAATGCAAGAACCGATTCATTCTATACATCTACAGGCACTGCAAAAGAAAAATTAAATGAATCCATTAAGCGAGGAAATAAATACAGGGAAGCTGGTGCAGACTGTATATTTGTTATGCCAGTGAGTGATAAGGAAACAATCGCAACATTGGTTAAGGAAATTAACGCTCCAATTAATATCCTATCGAATCCCGGAATAGGTGGAGGAATACTCCCCCCTTCTGTGCGTGAACTGCAAGATTTAGGTGTTGCCCGTTTAAGTCTAGGATCAGGTTTGATGAAAGCAACTTTGGCTTTAATTAAAAAAGTTGCTGACGAACTCAGTGAAAAAGGTACTTACAATATCTTATTCGATACATTAACACCGCTCACAGTTGCAACAATGGCTTATCAAATGGCTACTAAATTGAATAAATGAAAATGCAGCTAAAAGGCTTTCGGAGCTTTGTGTATCACAAAATTGAATACGATGCATACTTAGTTTTTCCACATTGCAGAAGACTGGAAATTTTACACATGTTAAAAAAGATTTTAATGGAATAAGCGATATCTGTACACCAAGAACTTCTTCGATATTGCCAACTTTTAGTAGTTGTAAACAGTTCAAAAAAAATCATAGCCCTATGGCCCTATGCAAAGGCTATGCATACAGACACAAACCTAACAAGTAAGAAGTTATTAATAAAGCAAAATAAATGACTATACGAGAAGCTACATTAGATGATATAGATGACTACATGTTATACAGATCGAAGATAGGTTTTCGAAGAAGGTACTGAATCTCGTTACCTTACCAAGGTCCATAACTATAAGTGCCATACATTATGACAGACAATTGCATGTTTAGAAATCCAATCATTATCATTCTAATATTCAATTGTTTAAAAATATTTTCTCAGGGAGAAAACAAAGAAACTATTTTCAAAACAGATAGTTTTTCAACTGATCAAAATTCTAATGAGTTTACATTACCCAGATCAAAACATAAGCATATTGACTCGCTGCAAGGACTCCAAAACGATATATATTTGCATCCCTTAAATAGTAATACTGCTTACACACTCAAAAAAAGAGAAGTGGTGTACAACCAGGCGCCAGCTTCATTTCCTATTCCAAGTTGGGGATGGATTGGTATTACTGACTGGCTGACGGCAGAAGTAGATTTTCTACCCTTAATAGGTGGACTATTTGTTAAGCCCAATTTACCCGTACCGAGTTTTAATTTTAGATTCAAGCTATTAAACCAAAATAAGTTAATTCCAGCTTTAGCTTATGAAACAATGTTTCAATACCTGTATAAAGAATTCGACCAATCGACAAATCCATATTTCGCCACTTTTCGACAAAGCGGTAGTTGGTATAATCATTTAAATGCCAGTTGGAAAATCAAATCCAAGTTTTACATACATTTTTCAGCAGGATGTACTTTTGCACAACATCTTAGACTCGTGAATAAGGATACTTTAAATCCTATCGAAAAAATATTTACAAATAAAGTAACACCAGACATTTCACTTGGACTCGACTATCGTTTAAGGCGCATTAGTTTTCATATAAATTCATCCTACGGATCTACATTTAATTACATTGACAATGTACCAAGAAAATTTGAAATAATGTATGGAGTAAGACTCGCCCCCTTTTATAAAAACAGATATGGATTTCTTCGGACTTTTAGAGTGGAATGGGCCGGTTTCTATGATGTTTTCCCTGACATAAAAGCGAAGGCTTATGTCCCGATTTTTATACCCTATTTATACTGGCAGTGGGTAATTTAGAACCAATTGCATAACGACAAATAAAACCAAGCAAGTCGGTGTAGTTATTGGTCTACGTTGAGTACTTGCTGTTTAGCGAATAAAGTTTAGACCTCTCTTAAACATATCTACCTTTAAATGACTTTTAAGTGTAAAGGCAAGGGCAATTTAGAAGTACCACTAGATGCAGTTGCGAGCCATAAGATTAATAACAGGAAAATAAAAATATATGAAAGCAAATGGCAAATCAGTCAACGATATTCTAATCAACCTTCCTGAGGAGAGGGTTGAACCTTTTAATAAACTACATGATGTCATTGTAAAAAACCTGCCCAAAGGTTTTGAAGCTGCCATTAGTTATGGCGGACTGGGTTACGTTGTGCCGCATACACTTTATCCTGCGGGTTACCATTGTAAACCAAGCGAGCCACTTCCATTTGCTGCCATTGCTTCGCAAAAAAATTCTATTAATTTTTACCACATGGGAATATATTCCAATCCCAAATTACTGAAATGGTTCTTAACCGAATATCCCAAGCACTCTCAACAAAAACTGGACATGGGGAAAAGTTGTGTCCGTTTTAAGAAGTTGGATGAGATTCCCTATCAACTCATTGGTGAATTAATGAAAAGGATGAGCGTTCAAGATTGGATTGAAATTTATGAGGAAAATCTTTTACCTAAATTAGAGAAGAAGTAAGTAAATTGCCTGTGACTTTTGGACATAGGCGCAAACAATATAATTTTCCAAATACAGTGTACCGAATGTGAAGCAATCTTATAGCCTGTGCCTAAAACTTTCGGCAACAGAATGTAGTAAAACCTATCTAAAATGATTTAAAAAAATTATGAACAATATCTACTTACAAGTATTAGGATTTATTTGTGCAACATCCGTAATAATCTACAGTGGAACCAAGCTGGCAAAATATGGTGATAAAATTGCTGAACTTACCGGGTGGGGAAAAGCATGGGTAGGCTTAATTTTAATGGCTTCCGTAACCTCATTGCCGGAATTAATGTCAGGTATTAGTTCCGTAACATTTATCAATGCACCAAACTTGGCAGCCGGAGATGTTTTAGGAAGTTGTGTATTCAACCTACTTATTCTCTCCTTTATTGATGCCCGCATTCAAAAACCACTGACTTCCATGTTAAAAATAAGCCATTTGTTTGTAGGGTTGTTCGGCATCATCCTAATTGCATTGAGCGGGCTAGCCATTTTAATGAGCGATATTGTTCCAAACTTTTTTTGGATAAGCCCCTTCTCAATCCTACTAATATTAGTATATCTTGTGGCTCTAAACAGTATTTATAAATTTGAGAAGGCAGATCAAATCGGCCAGCCTATCATAGAAACGCACCAAGAAAACAATAAAGCAGAATTAAAAAAAGTAGTTACCGCATACATTCTCAATGCACTTTTGGTAATTGGTGCTGCTATTTTACTTCCTTATTTCGGAGAACAGATTGCAGCACAAACAGGCCTTGGTAATTCATTTTTCGGTACTGTGTTCTTAGCAATTTCTACCTCATTACCCGAACTAGTTGTTTCATTTGCTGCCATCAGACTGGGTGCATTTGATTTATTAGTGGGTAATTTATTAGGGAGCAATATCTTCAATATTTTCATCCTCGCATTAGACGATATTTTTTATACAAAAGGTTCACTCTTTGCCAATATCAAAACAGACCATTTAGACTCCGTTATAGTTGTCATTATCATGACTGCTATCGTTGGCTTAGGTCTCATGATAAAACCTACTAAAAAGCTTTGGCGATTAAGTTTTGACACGCTGTTAATACTACTTTTGTATATAGGTTTAATTGTTGTACTATTTATAAAAAAATAAAACGCAAAACTACAGTAGCAAATTTGGACTATCAGTGTTGAAAAAATCATTTGTAGAAGCTGCTTCACCAAAAATTTGAATAAGAAATTCATCAATGAATAAAAAAATCGGCTTGAAAGAAGCCATTTCTATTGGAATAGGTGGGATGGTTGGAGGTGGAATTTTTGCAATACTTGGGCTTGCCGTATCATTGGCTAAAGGTGGAACACCATTGGCATTTCTCTTTGCCGGAATGTTAGCTTTAATTACATCATACAGCTATGTCAATTTATCAAAAACGTATCCGAATAGAGGCGGAACAGTGAAATTTATAAATCAAAGTTTTGGCATATCCATTTTTAGCGGTTCTATAAATAATCTATTATGGTTAAGTTACATTATTATGCTTTCACTTTATTCATCTGCCTTTGGTTCATACGCTCCTAATTTGCTCGAAATTACGAATAACAGGACTATTGATTTTCATATTTATGCAAGTGCCATCATTATATTAGCTACTACCATCAACTATTACAGCATTGCTGTAGTTGGAAAAATAGAATCTTATGCCGTTATTATTAAATTAGTTATTCTGGTTGCGTTTATTGGTATTGGCACTTATGGCCTAATTGGAAATCCCAACATATCTCAGTTGACAATTGCAAATTGGGAAAGCCCCTTAAAATTATTTGCAGGAGGAATGGTTATTTTTGTTGCTTATGAAGGCTTCGAACTTATTGCAAATGCAGCACCAGATATAATCAATCCTGAAAAAAACATTTCACGAGCCTATTATTATTCTGTAATTTTTGTCATTGTACTTTATATTATAATAGCCTTTGTAACCATTGGTACATTGCCTTTCGAGAAAATAACGATAGCCCAGGACTATGTTTTGGCAGAAGCCGCTAAACCAATGCTGGGCCAAATTGGGTTTTCAATTATAACAGTTGCTGCATTAATATCAACATTTTCCGCTATCAATGCTTCACTTCTAGGCGGAAGTCGTGTCAGCTACAAAATTGCAGAAGATGATGAATTACCGCATCACTTTCTTGCCAAGGCTTGGAATAAACCTATTGGTTTAATGATTACCTCAATTGCCACATTAATTTTGGTAAATAGCCTTGATTTAGAAAGTATATCCACGGCAGGAAGCGTTGGATTTTTGCTAATTTTTAGTATTGTAAATCTTGCAGGATTTAAACTATCAAACATTACAGGAGGGAATAAGGTAATTCCATTATTGGGATTTGTTTTGTGTATGATTGCATTAGTTGTTTTAGTAAATCAACAGTATTATTCCAACCCAACAGGTGTAATTGTATCAGTTGCAATAATTGGATTTTGCTTTATTGTGGAATGGATTCATAAAAAATGAAATACACTGATAGTAGATTATTTTTACTCCCTTCGAAATTGAAGCGCTGCGCTTCTGTTCTGCTAAGTTAAAAAAACTATATGGTTTGCTTATGCAACCAAATACAAGTAAATTAGAACGGTTATACACCCTTATAAACAAGTTATAGCCAATGCTAAAAAGACAATAAATAAATAAATATTATGCAAAAATTAATCATTCCGGTTTTAGTTTACATGTGTAGTGCATGCAATCAACCAACTTCAGTCAATCAAAAACAAGACACAGAAGGAAATTTAAAAAGAATTTCAGTATTTGAACCTACTACCAACAAAAACCCGGACAATTTAAAACATATTAAAGAAGAATTAGTCGCCCCGCCTTTTTTACCAAAGTATGAACAAGTCGTGTCAGGAGACCCTGTGGTTGTTGAGGTGACATTAACAGTTGAGGAAAAGAAATTGGAAATAGAACCTGGTGTTAAAATATGGGCTTTAACATTTAATGGTTCTGTTCCCGGACCAATGATTGTAGTACACCAAAACGATTATATTGAGTTAACGCTTATTAATCCCTCTACAAATACACTAACACATAATATTGATTTTCATGCAGCGACAGGTGCAATGGGAGGAGGAGAATTAACCCTAGTTAATCCGGGTGAAACGGTTAAACTTCTCTTTAAAGCAATTAAGTCAGGTGTGTTTGTATATCACTGTGCCCCAGGAGGCGCTATGGTTCCCATACATGTAACCTCCGGTATGAACGGCGCAATCATGGTATTGCCACGTGAAGGGCTGAAAGATGAGAACGACAATTCAGTGCATTATGACAAAGCTTTTTATATTGCAGAACAAGACTATTATGTACCAAAAGACGATAAAGGAAAGTATAAAGAGTATGCCACGCCTAGTGAAGGGTTTGGTGATATGCTAAAAGTATTTAAAACATTGACACCATCGCATCTTGTATTCAATGGCGTTACAGGTGCACTTACGGGAAAGAATGCGCTAAAGGCTAATGTTGGTGACAAAGTTTTATTTATAACTTCTCAAGCAAACCGAGATACACGAATTCATTTAATTGGCGGACATGCTGACCTGGTTTGGCTAGGAGGTTCGTTTAACGACAAACCTGCAACAAATTATGAATCTTGGTCGGTAGTTGGGGGTTCTGCTGTAGCGATGATTTATCAATTTAGGCAACCCGGAACCTATGCATATCTCAATCATAATTTGATTGAAGCATTTGCTTTTGGTGCAGTGGCCCATGTAAAAGTAGAAGGCAAATGGGATGACAATTTGATGAAACAAATTGATAAGCCCGGT
>JBBQIF010000106.1:0-8218 GCA_038324665.1 Bacteroidia bacterium | reverse complement strand
GATTCCCCTATGCGGGACCCCCACAAGCCAAGATAATCTATTTATAGCTGTAGTTTTTTTTGAGCGCCCAGCCTGTGCATTGCATCCGTATTAATCCCGCACGATACCCCTATGCGGGATCTCCACAATAATTGAAAATCTTTTATAAATTTACAATTTTTATGAGTGTATGGCCTATGCATTGCATCCGTATTAATCCTACATAATTGGATAAAACCTATTCTTATGTTATTATAAAGTGACGTTAGTAGTTTGAATCAAGATTCACACATCAATTGTTCTCCTAATAACTGGTAAGAAATTCTGATTACCTACACACTAGTTAAAAATCCAAGTATTTAAACCTTAGATAATAGCAGACAGAACCATAAATCCTACCAAATACTTCAATCGTTTTAGTATTTTGTCTATTCTTAAAATAGCCATCATATTTTATTCTTTAACAAACTTTAACACCTCACCTGTTTTGGTATTTTTTATGAAATAAATGCCTGCAATTGCATTTGGGATATTTATTAAAAACCCATTGTCCGTCCTTTCAAAATTAGCCGAAACATTTCTCCCTGATACATCCATTACTTGCAAGTCAGTTGCTACTGCAGAAATTATTTTTATTTCGCAAGTACTGCAAGGGTTAGAGATCATAGTGATTGCGTTAGTTGCTTTTACGTTTTCAATGATTGTTAAATTGCCATATTTAGCTATATAATGTTTTCCGCTGCCATTGCGAAAATCACCTCCTGCATAAATATTGCCCGAGGGATCACTAAAAATGTAATTAATTGGAGCCCCGCCTTGAAATTTGCCTAATTCACTCCAACTAGCGCCATTATATTTAGCTACATACCTCCATCCGCTACCATTGTAAAAATTGCCCGCCGCGTATATATTACCTATGGCATCGCTACAAATGGAACGAATTTCTTCATTGGCAGATAAGCCATTCAAACCGCCTAATTCACTCCAACTAGTACCATTATATTTGGCTACATAATTATTTCCACTCCCATTGGTAAATAGCCCAGCCGCATAAATATTGCCCACGGCATCGTTGCTAATGGAGTTAATTTGATCATTTGCTGACAGGCCATTTAAGCCGCCTAATTCGCTCCAAACAGAGCCATCAAATTTGGCGACAAAACTATTTCCACTGGCATTTCTAAAAGTACCTGCAGCATAAATATTTCCTGCGGGATCGCTTATAATGGAGTAAATAAAGCTATAAGCCGGTATGCCATTCATGCCGCCTAATTCACTCCAGGCATTACCTTCACATACGGCTACATAACACCTTGAACCGCCATGGGTGAAACACCCTGTTGCATATATTTTGTCTTTGGCATCGCTGCAAATAGAAGTTATGCGATCATTAGCCGATAAGCCATTTATTCCACCTAATTCACTCCAACTTGTACCATTAAATTTAGCTACGTACTTTTTCCCACTACTATTGGTAAACTCTCCGGCTGCATAAATATTACCTGAGCCATCTATGCAAAGAGAATAAATCCAGTTATTAGCCGATAAGCCATTCAAACCGCCTACTTCGCTCCAACTCGTGCCATCATATTTAGCAACATAATATTTTCCACTATCATTGGTAAACCATCCTGCCGCATAAATATTACCAGAAACATCTCTGCAAACTGACTTAATTTGTTCATTAGCCGACAGTGAATTCAAGCCGCCTAATTCTGGCCATCCTGATTGGGCTTTTATGAAAAGAAATGAAAGCAGAAGAAACGAAAGTGAAATTAGCTTTTTCATGTTGCTATTTGTTTTGTTGAATTTTTATTAAATTATTATTTTTTCTCATTATCCCTAATGTCCAGTGAATTTTTGCAAGTTAGGTTTTCTAACATGTTAAAAATCATTCTGTCGTACAAAGTACTAGACCAAAGAATAAACGTCCAAAAATAATGAATAAAATATAAATAGCAAATAATAAATTAATACTGATTTTTGTTCATATATAAGTAATATAGGCTCCTATTTTTACAAACAAAGCCAGTTACAGCAGTGGTAGTGAGGCGCCTATCAAACTCTTTCATAGGATTAGTTAGTTTTAAAAAATAGATACTTTCCCCCCAAAGTTTTCAATGATCATCATTTTCTAAAATCCCCAAATCAAAAATATAACTAGGGTTCCTAAAACAACCCCAAATCCCAACAAATAACCCCAATAAACTTGAGCAGTCGTATGGGCATTGAGCAATAATCTTGCAGTGCCGCTGATACCCGCAATAACGATGCTGGCAATAAGGTAAAATTCCATTTGGCCTATGTGTTGGAAGGCGGTAACATATAACATCAGTGCTATCAAGCCCCCTGCTGCAATGGCATGACTGCTGATACCGAATTTTATGGCAATTAGTGCATTTATTAACAAGCATGCTGCCGATCCAATTAGAAAATATAAAGGTAAGCCGACCATTTCATTTTTGTACAACTGATTGGCAGTAATGGAAAATAAAATGGCAATGATAATATAAGGCAGTGTACGTTGTTTATGTGCCGAAATAATATAAGAATCTAAGAATTTAAAACGCTTGAGCAATACTAAAACCAACAATGGCATTACAAGGGTATTCACTGCCATATACAATGCAAAGGTTAGCAGTTGTTCGTCGTAATATTTACTGTTGTAATAGGGATGGAAAAAAAGAAGAGAGAGAATGCCTGCATTTAATAAAATGAGCGGATGAAACAGAATGGAAAAAACCCAGGCAATGAATTTCATATTAAAATTTATGCTTTTCTAAATTTAATGTTTGGTTCAGAATGTTCGCCAATGAGGCATGTGACGTCAACAAAGGCGGAGTTTACGCCTGTAAATGAGCACTTTTGTTGATTGAGCATAACGCTGTTGGCGGACATAATGGACAAACATCTTAAGCCAATATCGGAACTTCCCTTGGCGCATAATTTTTAGCTTTGTCGGCTATGGCTTTTATATGTGCCGGCGTAGTACCGCAGCAACCTCCAATCATATTCACCCAGCCTTCTGCCATAAATTTTTCTACTACATTAGCCATGGCTTCAGGCGATTCATCATACTGACCAAACTCATTCGGCAAACCGGCGTTAGGATAAGCAGTTGTATAAGCCCATGCAACCCTGCTAATTTCACTGATATGAGGAATCATGTCTTTAGCTCCTAATGCGCAATTTAAACCTATACTTAATAGGTTGGCGTGAGAAACAGAGTTCCAGAATGCTTCGGGTGTTTGTCCGCTTAAGGTTCTGCCGCTGGCATCTGTTATAGTACCCGAAACCATTACAGGAATATCAAGGCTTCTCTCATCTTTTATGGTATTGATGGCAAACAGAGCTGCTTTGGCATTCAGTGTATCGAAAATGGTTTCTACCAGCAACAGGTCAACGCCGCCATCTATCAAAGCATTTATTTGTAGGGAGTAAACTTCCACCAAATCACTAAAAGTTACAGCGCGGTAACCGGGATTGTTGACATCCGGACTCAGTGAACTTGTTTTCGTTGTAGGACCAATAGCACCGGCTACAAAACGCGGTTTATCAGGGTTTTCACTGGTGGCTTGTTCTGCTACTCTTTTGGCTATTTTAGCTGCTTCGTGATTGATCTCATACACAAGGTCCTCCATGTGGTAATCAGCCATGGAAATAGCCTGTGAATTGAAGGTATTGGTTTCAATAATATCTGCACCCGCATCTAAAAAATCTTTGTGAATAGCGGCCACAATATCCGGCTTGGTGAGTACTAGTAAATCGTTGTTGCCCTTTACAGAATGTGGAAAATCCTTAAATCTTTCACCTCTGTAATCTTCTTCTGTCAGATTATAGGTTTGTATCATGGTACCCATAGCACCATCTATCACCATTATCCTTTCGGATAGTATTTTTTCAATTAACGCTTTAATATGGTTCATTTTTTACTTCCTTTTTTTAATTATTCTACCGTTACCAGACAGTATTCCTTTTTGCCTTTTTGGGCTAAAATGTATTTATTGTTGATTAAACATGAATCATTTAGCATCAGCAACACATCGCTCTTCTTTTCTTTATTGATACTGATACCATTGCCCTGCAGCATTTTTCTAGCCTCAGTTTTACTAGGCAATAATTTGATTTTATCACTCAAAAAATCAATGATATTGATGCCTGCATTCAATTCAGATTTACTGATTTTAGCCTGAGGTACACCCACCATCGCACTTAACAATGTTTCCTCATCAATACTGCTTAATTCTTCTGCAGTGCCCTTTCCAAATAATATCTCAGAGGCCCTCACAGCTTTGTTATAAGATTCTTCGCTATGCACCCTTGTAGTGATTTCTTTGGCGAGCTCTTTTTGCAATAAACGCGCGCCTGGATTTAACAAATGTTCTGCCTCCATTGTTTCAATCTCAGTCCTGTTTTTTAAACTGAATATTCGGATATAATTTACTACGTCTGCATCTGCTGCATTTAACCAGAACTGGTAAAAAGCATAAGGACTCGTCTTTTTAGGGTCCAGCCAGATATTGCCGTTTTCGCTTTTGCCGAATTTTGTACCGTCTGCCTTTTTAATCAATGGCGTTGTTAATGCGTAAGCGCTGCCACTTTCTTTGCGCCTGATCAATTCTGTGCCGGTAACAATATTACCCCACTGGTCGCTGCCGCCCATTTGCAACAATACACCATGGTTCTTCCATAAATAATAAAAATCATACCCTTGCACCAATTGGTAGCTGAATTCAGTGAAAGACATGCCATTTTCTAGCCGGTTTTTCACACTGTCTTTGGCCATCATATAATTCACGGTAATATGTTTTCCCACTTCTCTTATAAAATCGAGGAAATTAAAATCTTTGAACCAGTCGTAATTGTTAACTATAGCGGCACTATTGTCACCACAATTAAAATTAAGGAATTTTTCCAGCTGTGCCTTTTGGCAAGCTAAGTTATGTTGAAGTGTTTCTTCATTCAATAAATTTCTTTCATCACTTTTACCACTTGGGTCGCCCACCATACCGGTTGCACCGCCAATTAAAGCCATTGGTTTATGGCCTGCATTCTGGAAATGTGTCAGGGTCATAATTTGCACAAGATTGCCCACGCCTAATGAGTCTGCTGTAGGGTCGAATCCTATATAACCTGTTACCACCTGTTTATTCAAAAGGTCTTCAGTTTCAGGCATTATATCCTGTAACATATTGCGCCAGCGCAACTCCTCTATAAAATTTTGTTTAACTGTACTCATTCAAAAAATGCAGGCACAAAGATAACCCCAAATGGTATTACATTTGTAACCGATTTTGAATTTCCTGGCCCATTATTTTTTCGACAGAACCGACGATGTATATTACAATGCTGGATTAATATTACCCGATCTTTCACGCAACTTTTGCAAAGGCCACCTGAACCTCAATCAGGATTTTGAGGATGTACATTTCAATGCATTGAAAAATGGGAGTATAACCCATTTGGCAAAGGATAAAATATTCCACCAATCTGTTTTTTTCAAAAATGCCCAACTACAGATTAGTAATTTGTTGGATAAGGAGGCGCAATGGCCCAGAAAATGGTTTCTTAACCATGTTTTGGCTGAAATTATGCTTGATAGAGCCTTAATGGATGCTCATCCTCAACTTTGCAGTGATTTTTACAGAGATCTTAAGCTTGCAGATGCAGCTATTATTAGCGATTTCCTTAAAGAAGCAGGGGTTAAGAACCATCATTTATTCAAGGAAAATTATTTGAAATTCACTGAACATCAGTTTATTTTCGGTTATCTGCACAATGAAAAGCTGATTATTGCGTTAAGCAGGTTATATTTGAAAGTCGGTATTCAATACGAGTGGCAAAAAAAGGACGAAGATCTGCTAAATCAGAACTTTGTAGCAATTTTGGACACTATTGCGGCTCAAGTTGATTATTTGACACACGAATTAAAACTAGAATAGATGGAATTTACAAAAGAAAGTAGAAATTTGGGCCTTTCTATGCAAAGGCAACTCTTAATAATCGCTTGTTTAATAAGCACAATCAAAGGTTTCGGTCAGAATGCAACCAAATACAGTAACGAGTTTTTGCAAATTGGTGTAGGTGCCCGTTCTTTGGGGATGGGTGGCGCTATGGTAGCCTCTGCCACAGATGTTTATGCCGGTTATTGGAACCCGGCAGGATTGACAAAAATAGATAAGAATTCACAAGTTTCCTTAATGCATGCATCCTATTTTGCAGGTATCGCCAATTATGATTATGGCGCTTATGCCACCAAAACTGGCAGCAACAGTGCGTTGGCAATCAGCATGGTGCGCTTTGGGGTGGATGGCATTGCCAATACATTCGATTTAATTCGCAATGGCGAAATTGATTATACCAGGGTTACCACATTTAATACCACTGATTTTGCCGCTATTGTCTCTTACGCCCAGGAACTAGAATCTAAGAAATTCCGTAACTTGGATATTAGCTGGGGTGGCAATATGAAAATTATACACCGCAAGGTAGGGCCATTTGCCAATGCCTGGGGTTTTGGTTTCGATGGGGCATTGCGAGTAGAAGATAGTAAACATGATTGGGCCTTTGGTGTGGTAGTGCGCGATATTACCTCTACTTTTAACAGTTGGCGTTACACTTTTACCGATGCTCAGAAGGATGTGTTGGCCGCTACCCAGAATGCCATTCCAAAAAATACATTAGAAATTACACTGCCTAGAATCATTGGTGGTTTTGCTAAAACCTGGACCAGTAACAGTTGGGTTTTCCTTGCAGAGCTCGATGCCAATATTACATTAGATGGAAAGCGCAATACCTTGGTAAAATCCAATTTGTTGAGTATTGACCCTTATGCCGGTGGCGAGATTGGGTACAATATCAGCGATGAGAACAAGGTTTACTTCCGCACTGGGGTGAATAATTACCAAAAATACACCAACAGGAATGGCAAGAAAGTACCCAGCATTATGCCCAATGTGGGTGTAGGTATTACGATTGGAAAATTCACCATTGATTATGCCCTCACTAACCTTTCCGCATTGGCCAATAGCGGACCTTCCTTATACAGCAATGTGTTTTCTTTGAAATTGGCGATTGACAGGGAAGGGAAGAAATAAGCATTTTTGTATTCTAATTTCATTCCTTCATCATCTTCCCTCTCTCCATCATCCCTTCACTATTCCTTATTTCATAATAATAAATGCCCTTGCTTAAATATTGCATATCCAGCGTTAGGTTATCAGTAAATGTTTGCCTTATCATTTCTTTGCCCAGCGGCATCTACTTTATTAAGTACACCAATGGAAACAATAGCGAAACAAAGAAAATTACCATTATCCATTAACAATTATTAATTTAAAGGGGCTATCTTTGAAAATAGATAGCCCCTTTAATATTTTAAATGTGCAGGTTAATATTCATATTATCTTTCTTAAACCTAATCTTGGTTCAAGGGCAAATAAACCTTGTACCCGATAGCAGTTTTGAGAATTATAATTATATCCCTACGATTCGTTTGAGTCCTGCTGATGTTTTTCATAAAGTTTTACCTTTTTGGTTTGCACCAACAGATGGTACACCTGATTATTATAATACTAATAGCACATCAATAATCACAAGTTTACCTCAGAATACTTATTATAGTACAAATTTCCCCATTTGTTCTAATTTTCAATATGCTCGCACTGGCAATGGATGTGCCGCATTCGGCACAGGAGTTCTTTTTGATAGTTTTTATACTTTAAAAACACGCCATGAATATATTCAAACTAAACTTGTTCAGCCATTGATAGAAAACCATTATTATCGTGTTTCTTTTTACATTAATATTAGTCATTGCTCTTATATGGCCTTTTCTAGTTTAGGCGCCTATATTTCAGTAGATTCAATAAGGCAATATTATCCCAATTCCTATGATTACCCAAATTGGTCAAATTATGAAACCATTATTAAGCCCCAAATTTTAAATCATTCTGGTATATTATCTGATTCAATAAATTGGGTTAAAATCAGTGGCATTTACAAGGCAAAAGGAGCTGAACAATGGGTTACCCTTGGGCATTTTAACGTTAGTAATGAAAAGATAGTGATTTATGATACTTTGCAGAAGCCTTTTAATCCATATTGCAGCTAACTTGGCTTAGTTTGGCGCATTTGTTGAGTTTCAATTTTTTTGAGTTTCATTTTGTGTACTACAGATTTCCTTTTACTAAATGGTTTATGTTTAACTTGAATGATGTCGTAAATTTGCGTTAGATTT
>JBBQIF010000105.1:0-8245 GCA_038324665.1 Bacteroidia bacterium | reverse complement strand
CATCTATGGCTTCGTTCGCTTTGCAGACGAAATAGTAGATAGCTTTGATGGTTACGATAAAGCTTACCTCCTTGGCAAATTCAAGGACGACACCTTCGAAGCGATTGAAAAAGGCATCTCACTTAACCCTATTCTGAATGCTTACCAAACAGTAGTACAACGCTACAATATCGACCATTCACTCATCCATCAGTTCCTTAACAGTATGGAAATGGACCTTGAAAATAAAACCTATTCGAGGGAAACATACGACAACTATATCTTAGGTTCCGCCGAGGTGGTAGGCCTCATGTGCCTGCATGTATTTACAGAAGGTAATAAGCAGATGTATGAAGATTTGAAGCCCTTTGCCATGAAGTTAGGTGCGGCCTTCCAGAAAGTAAATTTCCTCCGTGATTTAGAAGCGGACTACATGCACCTGGGCCGTAGTTACTTTCCGGGAATTGACATGACCAAGTTCAATAACTATTCCAAAAAACTGATAGAAAAAGAGATAGAAAATGATTTCAATGAAGCCCTGAAAGGCATAAAGAAATTACCCGCTTCTTCCAGGGGTGGTGTTTATCTGGCCTTCGTTTATTATAATTCACTTTTTAAAAAGATAAAGAATGTGCCTGCAGAAAGGGTACTGACAGAAAGAATACGGATCAGCAACAGTAAAAAATTAAGACTTATGGTGAACAGCATGTTCCGCTACAAAATTAACTGGGTATGAGTAAATTAATTTTAGCAATAATGTTGACAATTATAAATAACAGCTTTGCAGTAACCCCTTCGCAAGAGGAAATAAGAAGTTTATACCAGAAAGCTGCAAAAGAGAAGGTTTTCTGTGAGCAACTAATAGCTATAACCGGTTCATTTGATGAGCAAAACAACCGATTAATGGCAGGGTACAAGGCTTGCGGGATGATGATAATGTCAAGGTACATTTTTAACCCTTTCAGCAAATTGTCTAACTTTTTAAAGGGTAAAGAACTGCTTGAAAAATGCATTTCTAAAGACCCTTCAAATATTGAATTGCGTTTCCTGCGATTCACCATACAGGCTGAGGCCCCCGCCTTTCTCGGATATAATGGTCAACTAGCCACGGACAAGATTTTCCTCCTAAATGCATATAAAACTTCCACTGACATGGAACTTAAGCAGTTTATAACAGCATTCATGTTAACAAGCCCTCTACTTACAACTAAAGAAAAATTAACACTTGACTAAAATAATTTCAGAACCTAGTGGCATTGCTAAAGCATTAAATATGATTAATTTTGAACCAAACGTTAGGGATTAAAAAAAATAAACATGGAAACCATATTACTCAGCGGATTCATCGTCATACTTTCATTCCTACTCATGGAATGTGTTGCATGGTTCACACATAAATATGTGATGCATGGACTCCTTTGGGTGTTGCATAAAGATCATCACAAAAAAGAAACAAAGGGGTTTTTTGAGAACAATGATTTTTTCTTCCTCATCTTTGCACTCCCTGGAATTGCAGGTCTATTTTTTGGAATGATGGATCACTACAGTCTAATATTCTGGATTGGTTTAGGGATAACCATCTATGGATTTACTTATTTCTTTGTCCATGATATCTTCATCCATCAAAGGTTCAAATTCCTGAGACATGCGGACAACCGTTATTTCAAGGCCATCCGCAGGGCCCATAAAATGCACCATAAGCATTTGGGCAAGCAGCAGGGAGAATGTTTTGGAATGCTCTGGGTGCCTTTCAAATATTTTCACAACCATTAAGCTGATGAAGTCCCTGTATCTTCTTATTGACCTTTTCACTGTATCAATTCCATTCCTCTTTTCATTTCATTCGAAATTAAAGTTTTATAAGTATTTCAAGCCGTTTTTCATTTCAAATTTTCTAGTGGCCGCAATCTTTATCCTTTGGGATATCGCTTTCACCTCTCGGGGAATATGGGGATTCAATCCGGATTATATCCTTGGCATTTATGTTTTCAACCTGCCCATAGAAGAAATCTTGTTTTTCATCTGCATACCCTTCGCCTGTGTTTTTACTTATCACTGCATCAATCTATTTTTTAAGTTGAGTTGGGAGCCGGAGACAGAAACCATAGTTGTAGTTGTTGTTTGTATTGGTCTTCTAATAACGGGTCTTTATTTTCGTCACAAATCCTATACAGCCCTAACATTCATAAGTTTATCTATTATTCTATTTGCATTTAAATTCCTCATTGGAATTGATTGGTTGCCAAAACTTGTTAGAATGTACCCACTTCTACTTGTTCCATTCTTTATTGTCAATGGCATCCTCACAGGCACTGGCATTAGTACACCTATCGTTTGGTACAATGACTCGGAAAACATGGTAATACGCCTACTAACCATCCCCTTAGAAGATGTATTTTATGGATTTGAATTGATATTATTGAATGTCTTTTTTTATGAGTATTTTAAAGGGGAAAATAAAAACATGGGATAAGGATATCTGCAAAAGTTGCATATTTTTGTAGAAGTTGCTCAAGTGAATAGAATAGGAAGAACAAAAATAATTTTACATTGAATCTAATGAAAGTAACAGTATTTTCTTTTACAATTATTCTATTTACAACCTTGGCTATCGGGCAGAAAATGCCACAAGATTATTTTGTGCTGGTAAAAATTGCCGACTCACTCTATAATGCGCATGACTATAAAAATTCGGCTAACAAATATTCTGAAGCATTTAAATCAAATGGTTGGTTAGCCTTGTCAAACCACCGGTACAATGCCGCTTGTTCGTGGGCATTAGCTGGCGTTTCTGACAGTGCATTTTTTCAACTTGAAATACTTGCTGCAAAGTTGAATTACACGAAATATTGGCATATAATAAGCGACCCTGACCTTAATTCATTGCATGAAGACAAACGATGGGTCTCTCTGTTAGAAAACATCAAGCAAAACAAAGAGAAAGAGGAGGTAGGCTTTAACAAACCTTTAGTTGCCACACTCGACAGCATTTATGTTGCCGACCAAAAAGACAGAAAGGAGCTTAATGCCATTGAAAAAATATATGGTTGGAATTCAAAAGAAGTGCTGGAACACTGGAAAATTATTAAACTAAAGGATTCCATCAATTTAATAAAGGTAAAATTTATTCTGGATACTTACGGTTGGTTAGGAACTGAGGTAGTTGGTGTACAAGGTAACTCAACTTTGTTTTTAGTTATTCAACATTCGGACCAAGTAACACAGGAAAAATATTTACCCATGATGAGAATAGCCGTTAAAGAAGGCAGGGCTAAAGGAAGTAGTTTGGCATTGCTTGAAGATAGAGTGGCACTAGGACAAGGCAAAAGACAAATTTATGGCAGTCAAATTGGTCGTGACCCTATTACCCAACTTTACTATGTTTCTCCCTTGGATGACCCTGACAATGTTGATAAACGAAGAGCTGAAGTCGGACTAAGGCCTCTGGCAGAGTATGTAAGTCTTTGGAAAATCAAGTGGGATATTGCGCAGTATAAATTAGACTTGCCAATGCTAGAAGAAAAATTAAAACGAAAATAAAATTCCTAAAATAATGATTGCAACCTTAGTAATTCTAGTACTATCCTGCTTTTTGCTATTCGTATTTATTGGCGTTAGAAGAGAAGGTGCAGACCAAAAAAGATTATTTGAAAGCATTAAGGAGTTGGAAAAAGGAATTGAGCAAATTGGTAAAATTGAATATTCAAAATTAGAAAGCGAAGATAGAATGCTCGCGTCAGAGTTCATTAGACTTGAATGTCTTAGTAGAGTTTTCAAGTATTCTAAGCATGAAGCGTATTGGATCGAATTTATTCTCACTAATAGCACAAATGAAAAGCTAAGTTTTGAAATAACCAGTGTTAAAATAACTCAAAGTGGGCATTCATCCATTTGCGATACAACTTTAATATTAGAAAAAGTATCAGAGTATATTGCCCCTCCTTATGGTAATGCTTACTTTGACACATCGATGGGACTGAACTTTTCATTGGGGGCAAATGCACCTAAAAACTTTATTTTCACAAGTAGATTTAAAAGAGCCAACGCGCATTTTACAGAATCAGATTATTTAATAATTGAGGTGCTGATAAATAAGAATATTGATAATACAGGTAAACAACAATTAGGCGATGCAATTCACTTTAAAGACTATTTTAAAAATCTAAAATTTAAAACAATTCAATCAATCGACGACGAAATTCATTGGGAGAAAAATGACCATTGATTAAATACTAACAAATAACCCTGCACCTTCAACATTCCATTCATGCAGTTAGGATTTAAGAAAGCCGTTGGGTATTTACTGGCATCGGGTCAATGGACACCCACCAACCAAATCTTAGGCAACATGAAAACCAATACCATTGCTTTTCATCCTTGCACAGCTATCTTTGCAAAAAACCCAAAAATCGTTTGTATTTGAAAAAAGTTCAATTCGCTTTAAGCGACAAACAAGCAAAAATCTCATGAATATCTACCTCGCACTCACCATTTTAATTTGCTTATCAGCGGCTTTTGCGTACGTGAATCAACGCTTCCTAAAATTGCCTTTTGTTATCGGGTTATTTGTTTTATCAACCATTCTTTCGCTGTTAGTTATCAGTTCTAAACTTTGGCTAAATATCCCAATTCCGGAAATTAAAAACTACATAGCACTCGCCAATATTGATAAGATTATCCTCAATATTTTGCTAGGCTTTTTACTATTCGCAGGAGCTTTACATACCAAATGGAGCAATCTTAAAGAACAAATTAAACCGATAGCAACTTTTGCATTGGGTGGAGTTTTATTGTCAACAATTCTCATCTCACTTTTTTTCTATGGCGTACTCATGCTATTTAACATAGAAATAGACTTTATATATTGCCTTATTTTTGGTGCCTTAATTTCACCTACCGACCCTATTGCAGTTCTGGGTATTTTAACCAAAGCAAATGTTCCTAAAAAAACGGAATATACAATTGTTGGCGAAAGTTTATTTAATGATGGCGTTGGCGTAGTGGTATTTATTGCCTTGTTGGACACTCTAAATACAGGTTCATTTAGTTTCTCGCACTTCGGCCTTTTATTTTTGCAGGAAGCTGTTGGTGGCATATTAATGGGTCTAGCTTTAGGCTACAGCCTTTATTTGCTTTTAAAATCGATTGACCACTATGAAACTGAAATTTTATTGACCCTAGCCTTTGTAATGGGAGGTTATACTTTTTGTAATTCTCTGCATATTTCAGGGGCTTTATCCATGGTGGTAATGGGACTAATGGTTGGCAATTTTAGAAAAGAAAAGTCTATGAGTGACCACACCCAGGCGTACGTGCATAAGTTTTGGGAATTAGTAGATGTCATTCTCAACGCCGTCTTGTTTATATTGATTGCCTTCGTACTCATTGAAATTGAATTCAAACCCACCTACATTATAATAGGACTCATTTCTGTGTTTGTAGTATTAACTTCAAGAATTATTATTGTTTACTTGCCACATACACTGTTCCCCAATCTTCTGAAACTAACCAACAAAGAAGCAAAAATGATAAGCTGGGGCGGCCTGCGTGGTGGACTTTCATTAGCATTGGTCTTATCATTACCAAACAGTGAAGCAAAAAATATACTCTTAATAGCTACTTACTTTTGCGTTTTATTCAGTATAATTGTACAAGGATTGACGATTGAAAAACTTGCCAAAATGGATTGATATCGTAGTAACTTCAAAAATAAAATGTAAACCCTAAAATGCCCGAAACATTTATTACCATTTGATATTTGGAATTACTTACGTCCCGTTTCTCCAACTCACATTTATTCCTTACTTTTGAAATATAATGAAGGTTTTTAAACACCCCCATATTGTGGCATTAATTAACCAAGCAGATTTTAATAAATAGACCAATAAATGACGAAAACAATAAACAATATTTTAAAATTTAAGTTAATCAGTGTTAATGATTATTCGCTCACTGTATTTGAATTAGCGAGTGTATTTCTAATATTTATTTTTACCTATTTTGTTTTATGGCTCATTAAGAAAATGCTTTTCCGCAGTGGAAGCAAAAATAAATTTGATAGCGGAAACACCTATTCGCTTTATCAGATAATCAAATACATCATTTGGATAATCTCCATTAGCTTGATGCTGGATACCATAGGTATTAAACTGACTTTATTGTTGGCGGGTTCAGCGGCATTACTTGTGGGTGTAGGGCTTGGATTGCAGCAAACATTTAATGATATTTTATCAGGAATAATACTGCTTTCCTCAAGGACCATAAAAATTGACGATATATTGGAAATTGACGGAGATATCATAAAAATCCAGGAGATTGGTTTAAGAACTTCATCAGGCTTAAACAGAGATGATATCTCTTTCATTATTCCCAATTCACTGATTACAACCAATAAGGTTATCAATTGGAGCCACCAGGACAATAAAACCCGTTTCAGGATTAAGGTTGGGGTAGCTTATGGCAGCGATGTTGATCTGGTAATGAAAGTGCTTAGAGAAAGTGCTATGGAACATCCAGAGATTATAGATAAATCGGCAATTAATTCCCGTTTTTTAGATTTCGGGCAATCTTCATTGGATTTTGAGCTTCTCTTTTTTAGTGATAATATTTTCAGAATTGAAAATGTAAAAAGCGATGTAAGAATAATTATTAACAGAAAATTTATTGAACATGGTGTTACTATCCCTTTTCCTCAAATGGACCTGCATATAAAGTCGAAGGTATAGATAACAATCAATGAAAAACAGGGCGCTCATTTTACTTTTTATATCTAGAATACTTTTGTGATTTAACCACCAAAAACAGGTATTCATATATAAAAAACGGAGTAATAAGAATCATGGAATAAAGGTGCTTGTGAATATGGGTAACGAGGCCTAATTTCATTCCGATTGTACAAATTTTTATTTTGTTATGGCAAGGAAAGGCACAAAGGTATTTAATATGAAAGTGAATAAAATAACTTCAAATACCACATTATATACATTCAATCCTGTTGTAAAACAAATTGCTGATAAATTGTATGGCAGGCTCTGAGACAATACGCCTTCTTTAAAATTGGGCATCAACTTTGTGGGATAATATTTAGGATGGCAATTTCATAATGCATCAAATATGGATGGAGAATTATAACCTATTAAATATTTTCCAAAAAAATAAGAACCTGTTAGTGGTGCTTGTCCTTCTTATTGCCTCCACTTCCATATCGGGTCAAAGCCTTACCAATGCCGATATATTTGATTACCAACCGGGCGATGCCTTTGTTATTAAGATTGTTAACCTGAAGCAGCAATCATACCTGTGTACCAGAGTACTCAGCCGTACAAATTATTTTCCCGACAGTATTCAATATCTTCTCAATACAAAATATTATTTCTTTAATTTAATAGATTCAGTTTGGCAAGTGCGCGACACTACTTTCTATCTTACATATAAGAAACTGGTAAGGCCTTACATAAAAGGTTTCATGAAAAGCCATGCCATATTGCTCCACGATACACTTGCAGACGGAAGTATAGGCGCGTTTAAGGTAAAGGACAGAATTTACTATACTGATGAAAAACTATTGGTGCACAGGCGCAAACAGATCAAACTTCCTCCCACTGGCGATTATTATAAACTTACAATAAGGGCTATTAAAGGTATAGGTGTTTTTAAGACTTTTTCCAGAGGCAATTGGCGCAATAAATACAAAGAATCTTTGGTTTACTATATAAAAGGGGATACAACCGGCGGCTATTTAGGCGACCTGCCTATACCCATTCGCACTTGGGTGAATGTAGCAGTGCATGGTTATATACAATCCAAGGCAAAAGTCATTAAAAGCGATTATCATTATGATGCAAAAGCAAAGAAATCAACCTACCAAACACAGGTAAGGTTTAATACTTTTGATGGTACTGAGATTAATGCTGAAACAGATAACTCGTCCTTATACTTTAATTCTAAGCCCGGCGAAATGTTTGTGGTTTATTACGATAGCCTGAACCCCAATAAGTTTAAAGTATGTGAAACATTACCCACATTGGATTCAATAAATGAAATAGATACTACTTATGGCGAAATAACAAATGTTACTACTGCTGATAACATGTACAAATACACCTATAAGGTTCATGGCTTAATTTTCGAAAAAAATAGGGAGACTTCTTATGAAATATTTTATCGAGATAATCCACAATTTATTAAAGGCCGTAAATTTTTGGTCAAGTACGACCGCATTAACCCTGAGTATTCAGTATTGATGTCTTACAAACCCATTGATACC
>JBBQIF010000104.1:0-8262 GCA_038324665.1 Bacteroidia bacterium | reverse complement strand
AGGGATTTCATATATCTCAACGGTTCTTTTCAGTGAATCAATATAACCAAATTTCCCTGTAGTTATGAGGGTTACTGTAAACTTACCAGCCTTATTATAATGATGATTTGGTGAAAAAGAGGTAGAATTGGCACCATCGCCAAAATTCCATAAATATTGATTCGATTTTAAACTCCTGTTGATGAATTTGGAAACAATGCCCCGGCAACTGTTATTGATAGTGAATTGAGCTGATGGCGCATCAATTTCATGTGCACCCGGTGAATATTGGTTGTTGACAGCAATTGTGTCATTGTAGAAGTCGGTCCTAAGGTTTTTGAAACATAATAGGGAATCAATTACTATCCCTTTCCCTATAAGTAATGAGGTGTTATTATACCTATAACTTTTCAATGTCTTTAGCGAATCTACACCTGCAATTTGCTTGCCTCCTCCGGCATTTAATAATTGAGGGTCACTCTTGAATCCTGTATTTTTTCCGTTATAAATTTCCTGACCATTTGCACTCCGCCAAGTAATCATTGAATAATAGACAATGTCTTTATCAATGAATTTATAACCCTGTCCATTGTCGAAATAGGCGTTGTTGTAAAATTTTAAATTAAGTGTTTTCTGGATGTTAAGTGTAATGGCATTATTTTTTGTTATAAGAATATTATTGCATACCCTTATATCCTTCATGGCGCCGTAATTGTTGTAAACTGCTATGGCTCCATTTGCAAAGCTGTTACTGATAGTATCTGTAAAAATGGTATTGTTGTAAAAATCAATTTTTTCGGCAGTTACCCGTCCTGCGGTATCCCCGCTCCAAATTAGAGTCCCCAGTCCTTTGCCATCCCGCTCACTGATGTTATAACGCACAACAATGTTCTTCATTTTACGTGCATCTTTGTATTGTGCTACCAAAAAACCTGGACCATCATTATTGTGCGAATAATTATACTGCATAGTTGAATTCACAACGCCGCCATCTAGGTCGAAACCATCACCATCTAGCGTCTTAGATCTATTATGGTGGGAATAACAATGTTGAATAATGACATTCTTAGAATCCCAAGCCCAAATACCTGCTGGTCCACCCGTTGAAAAATCATTATTTTTGCCATTTTCATAAGCTTCGCAATGGTCGATTATGCAACTGTCAACTTGACCAATAATAATTCCACTTCCACTGTGGGTATTCCAACCTGATATACCATCGTTATTGTAAGCAATGCATTGAGAGACTAAAAGATTTTTATGCGAATAAAATGTATCAGTGGTCTTATAATAACCAAATACGCTGATGCCACTTAAGCCATTGTGGTGCACTATGCAGTTTTTAATAACGATACTATCATATCCGCTCCTGCTTTGATCGGAAGGCCAACTGCCAACCTGTATGCCTGCAGTTTTAAAACCCGACACTTCAACATTTTCAATCACTATATGTTTCAATTTGGTATTGCCGGTTTTATCCATATAAAACCCAACACCAATACTTGTATTGATAGTATATCCTGAACCCGAAAAAATAAGGTTCTTCACTTCAATACCTGAATTATTATAGGCATAAAAACCTGCACCTGCCCCAGCATTTATAATTGCTTTTCCAGTGCCATAGGAAGTTACAATTATTGGATTTTTAGGGGTGCCTTTGCTAGAGGGATCCAAATAAATACTGCCAGTAAAACTACTGCCGCCTTCAAAAAGGATGATATCCCCTGGGGAAAATACGGTTGCATTAACTTTTGAAATACTTTGCCATGCCGTTGCAATAGATATACCTGTTAATGCATCGCTTCCGGTAGGTTTGATATAATAAGTTCCAGCTACAAGGCAAAAATTCGCTTTGCAAAATAAACTCATGATTAAAAAGATTCGATATTTTAATGCAAGGGTTTTTATAATGTGAACAAATATAGAAATGAATTAATGATTAATTACTCATTTGTAAATTTTGACCATAATTTGACCATCTGTACTAATCATAGCACGGTACATTCCTTCACTGTTAAATGGCATTTCTATCTGTCCTTGCTGATCTATGGCAATTAATCCACCTTCACCGCCTATTTTCACTAATTTATCATATACAACGAGGTCACAGGCCTGTTTTAAAGTATAGTTTTTATAGGCCATTAAGCAACTAATATCATAAGCTACTACACTTCTAATAAACAATTCCCCATGCCCTGTGCAACTGATGCCACAAGTCTCATTATTGGCATAAGTGCCTGCTCCTATGACAGGGGAATCACCAATGCGTCCATATTTTTTATTGGTCATACCGCCTGTACTCGTCGCTGCAGCAATGTTTCCAGCCATATCGAGGGCTACAGCACCTACAGTTCCGAATTTTTTATCTCCAATTTGAGCGGAATGGTCGAGCTGGAAATTTTCTGTGTGCTTTAGTTCCTGCCATTGTTTATAACGGTGTTCTGTGTAAAAATAGCCATCCTCTTCTATTGCTATTCCATGTTGCTTTGCAAATTCTAAAGCTCCGTTGCCGGCCATCATTACATGCTGTGATTGCTCCATAATTGCTTTTGCGAGCAAAACAGGGTTTTTGATATTGCTAACACCACATACAGCGCCGGCTTTTAGGTCAACGCCCTGCATAATAGCGGCATCCAATTCATGCTTACCAATATGGTTAAAAACTGCACCTTTTCCCGCATTGAAGAGGTCTGAATTCTCCATATAAATTACTGCTTGTGCTACAGCTTCTGTAGCTGTTCCATTATTTTTCAATACCTCATATCCGGATTTAAGTGCATTTTCCAAACCGGATAGGTAGGCTTTTTCCAGTTCAGGTGTAAGTAGGTTAGGGGCAATAGTACCAGCCCCTCCGTGAATTGCGATGGCGATTTTTTCCATTGTTTGAAGAGTTCAAAAATAAGTCAAATTTAATGGATCGTTGAATAAGGATAAAAAGAACGAACAACCTTTTGCGCATTTGACTGTTTATAGTTAGGTTTGCACATATAATAAATTTGAAATTATGGCGGTAGCAATAAAAATGCCCAAAATGAGCGATACCATGACAGAAGGCGTGGTGCGCAAATGGAACTATAAAGTGGGTGACACCATTAAAAGTGGTGATATACTAGCGGAAGTAGAGACGGACAAGGCCACTATGGACCTTGAAAATTACGAAAAAGGCATAATTCTTCATTTTGCAATCAATGAAGGAGATGCAGCGCCTGTAGATGGTATTATCGCTATTGTTGGTGCAGCGGGCGAAGACTTTAGCGCACTTCTACAAGGTGGCGGAAGCGCCCCTAAAGCCAATTCAGAAACTAAGAACGAACCTGCAAAGGAAGAAAAAACTGCTCCTGCGGTTTCCAATACGGCTCCTGCGGTAGCATCACCAGCTGCCAAAGCGCTAGAAATAGGGAGTGATGGACGTGTAATAGCCTCGCCGTTAGCCAAAAAACTGGCCCAAGATAAAGGCATTGATATTGCAGCCATTACCGGTTCAGGAGAAAATGGCCGGATTATAAAGAGTGATATTGAGAATTTCAAACAAACTGCACCCTTCGGCTCCGTTCAGGTTGCGGGCACGGAAAGTTATGACGAAATCAATGTTTCGCAAATGCGCAAGACCATTGCTGCCCGTTTAGCCGAAAGTAAATTTACCGCCCCTCATTTTTATCTCACCATGGAAATTAATATGGATAAAGCTATAAAAGCAAGAGAAGCTATGAATGCAAGTGGTGAAGTTAAAATTTCTGTTAATGACATGATTGTAAAAGCATCGTCATTGGCTTTGAGGAAACATACTTGGGTGAATGCGAGTTGGCTAGGCACAAAGATCAGGTTCAACCACCATATCCATATTGGTGTGGCCATGGCAGTGGATGATGGCCTGTTAGTTCCTGTTGTAAAATTTGCTGATCAGAAATCACTTTCAGTGATTAGTGCTGAGGTAAAAGCCTATAATGCGAAAGCGAAAGATAAAAAACTACAACCTGCCGATTGGACTGGCAATACATTTACCATTTCTAATTTAGGCATGTTTGGCATCGAAGAATTCACTGGTATTATTAACCCACCTGATGCCTGTATCTTGGCTGTTGGTGCGGTGAAAGAAGCTGTTGGCATTGTGAATGGCGAAATTGCCAAAACCAATATTATGAAAGTAACCCTTAGCTGCGACCACCGTGTAGTGGATGGCGTAATTGGTTCCAAATTCTTGAATACTTTGAAGGATTATTTGGAAGAGCCGGTGAAGATGTTAGTTTAGGTATGCAGGGATGCACTTCGGCTCATTTCGGCTCCGCTCAATGAGCCTGGGCCTCGGTAAGGGCTAAGCAAGGTGTTTGGAGAACCCTTAATCATTGTTGACAGTGGAACTTTGAAAGCGTTAGAAATGAACTATTTATTTCTTCTTTCTCTTTCCCTTGTTTAATTCTTTGGCCTTTTTCTCTTCTGGTAAAAAGTTGTCTTTGGATATTATTTTTTTTCCTGTTTTGCTTTCAAGTTCACGTCTTGCATTGCCTGCAACAGCACCACCCTGTTTAGCTGCTTTATGATTTTGTATAAACCCTTTTGGATTTTGTGTCTTTACAATTTCTGTTGTTGAAGCTTCACCAAGCATTGAAAAAATTAATTCAAGATCAGTCATGTGATCTCTGAGATTTTGGGTTTTTAATCCATTTCCTTTTTTGTATTGAGAAGGGGTCAATCCAAAAGTTGCCTTTGAAATTTCAGCGGTAAGTATTGAATATTCTTTTTGCTCTTTGACACCTCTGTTTTTCCATTCTTCGGTTAACTCTTCACGAATAGCAATGCTGCGCATACGTTTTTCAATCCAATTGTCAGGATAACCTTTTTGTTTATATAATTCTCTGGTTCTTTGTGTTGCTAATTCAGGATTTTCAATTTCATCTAACCTGTCTGAACCCACCTGGGCTAACCAAAGTTTAAAAGGTTCCGCTTTTGGTGAAGGGATGGATTGAATGATACGCAATAGTCCTTTCGCATTGGCACATCCCATTTTCTGTTTTCCTCCTGCGGTTTCTACCCAAAGGGTAGGTACAAATTGTACCCACCCTTTGGCAAGTTCTTCGTCACGCAGCCTGACACGTTTAATATATTGTTTAGGATCTTTACTATCAGTTAACACAGCTATAACGTCCTCTACAACGAAATACCATTTCTGATCTGTATCATTCCAAACAGTTCTTATTTGTGTGCTTTGAAATAGTTTTATATTACTCATTTAGCTTTTTTGAGAACTCAAAAATACTCAATTCTCCTGATTTAAAGAACATCATAATTGGCGAAATTGCTAAAACCAATAGTGTGAAAGTAACCCTTAGCTGCGACCACCGTGTAGTGGATGGCGTAATTGGTTCCAAATTCTTGAATACTTTGAAGGATTATTTGGAAGAGCCGGTGAAGATGTTGGTTTAGACGTGTATTCTTCGACTTCGTTCATGGTTCTAGGAAGGAACTGCAAAATAACGTAGAAATTCCATTAAAATTAGGTGGCACATCTGTAAATTTATCTTGTTTTTGTGAACCAAATTATTAATATTTGAAGTATGGAAGAGATCATCAAAAAATATAGCAACGGGGAAATTACAATCGTGTGGAAACCTGCTACATGCAAGCATTCTACTATTTGCTGGAAAGGAGAGGGTGCTTTGCCCGAAGTATTTAACCCAAGGGAGAAGCGATGGATAAATCCAGTAGGTGCGGATACGGCAAAGATTATTCACCATGTACAAAAATGCCCTTCTGGTGCTTTGAGTTTTTACTATAATTTAGAGAATAAAGATAGCTAAAAACATCTATCTACAAAGAGAGCAAAGCGAAACTGCAAAGTGGGCACAAATTGAATTAATCTGTCTTTGTGTGGTTTCAACTCGGTTTCCTCTTTGTGATTTCTGTTTCGAATTGAAATGAACTAAATTACAGCATTTATGTTTAGTTAATAAGCATTTAGTAAAAAGAAATTAATTACAAATTTTAAAATAATATCAAAATGAAAAGGACAGCGACAGCCGTATGGCATGGAACGGGTAAGGAAGGCAAAGGAAGCCTGACTACACAGAGCACAACATTAAACAAAACACAATATTCTTGGACTAGCAGATTCGAAGAAGGTATTGGTACCAACCCCGAAGAGTTATTGGCAGCAGCACACGCAGGTTGTTTTACAATGAAACTGACCTTTCTTGTGGGTGGTGCAGGCTTCACACCAGAACAACTTGAAACGAAATGTACCATACACATGGACAATGGAAGTATTGATGCATCGCATTTGGTGGTTACAGGTAAGGTTGCAGGCATTACTGAGGAAAAGTTTGCAGAATTAGTTGATGAAGCTAAGGCAAACTGCATGGTTACTAAGTTATTTACTGCCACCACAACAGTTGAGCATACGCTTAACGGCGAGGATAAACTACCGATGTAGAAATTAAGTAGATGACACTTTAGCGGGGGTTGTTCAGCATCACTGGCGTCTAAAAGTTGCCAAAGATTTACTGCATTATTTACTTGGCTATAAAAAAAGCGCCGTCAAATTATGACAGCGCTTTTTTATAATATCGTTAAGGATATAACTTGTAAAAGTTATGGTGTTTTCTTGGTGTCAGCGTAATCAAATGCCTTTTTCATCAGGGCAGTTGTCCTTTGTGCTGGATTGTCCCTAATTAAATTTTCTTCCGCTTCAACTTTTACAAACAAGGCAGCCAAAGCCTTTTCAGTTACAAAGCTATTCAGGTCAGGATTTAATTTAGTAACTAAAGGTATTTTATTATAAATATTGACAAGATCGCCCCAGTTTTTTGTTACACCTATTTGGTCAAGTGATTCCTGTATTTTCGGGCGGAACAATGAAGTCAATTGGTCACTTGTAGTCTGCTTTAAATAATTTGTAGCCGAACCTCTACCGCCTGTTAATATGCCCATTGCGTCTGCAAAGGTCATGCCTTTCACTGCATCAATAAATACTGGTTTTGCCGTGGCAACAGCATTTTCAGCGCCATCATTTAATTTTGAAATTACATTGTCTACCTGAGCACCCATGCCAAGAGAGGTTAGTTTATCAGCAATTTTTTGAGCATCGGGAGGTAAGAATATTTTAATGGCGGAATTATTGCCAAAAGCACCTCTTGAGGAAAGAGCAGCAACGCCATTGGTAAATCCTTGGCTCAAGGCATCCTTTAATCCACTAGCGGCTTCATCAGTAGTTGGAATAGTTAATATACCTGTTGCCACAGTATTGAGGGTGTCGCATGAGGCAATGAACAAGGTAAAAAGAGTGGCATAGATTAATTTTCGCATTTCGTATATTGAATTTAAATATTGATTTTACAACTATCGTTCCAAAAAGAGCAATCTTTTTTTTTATTGAGATCGCATACTATCCAACAGTTCCGAAAGTTTATCCAATTGTTTTTCACTGAGGTTGGCCAAAGCTATTATTTCAGCGTCCATGATGGGGTCAATTTTCTTAAGTAAGTTTAACCCGTCTTTTGTAATGGTTAAAAGGACTTCCCTCCTGTTGGTTTTATTAAATTGGCGGTCAATCAAGGATTTAAGTATTAATTTGTCACAGATCCTTGTCACATCAGGATTTTTATCAACCATTACTTTTTTAATATCACCGCAATTTACAGGTACTTCATTCCTACCTCTAAGAATCCTAAGAATATTGTATTGAGGTTGCGTTAAATCGAATGGCTTAAGCACTAAAGCCATACTGTCACTGATGCGAGAAGCCGAATAGAGAATATTAATTAAAGCCTTGGTATGTATATTGTTAAACTTCGACTGGTTAATTTCTTCTTCGATTTTCACGAGTCAAAATTAGGCTATTTGTCATAAATTAATGATAATTAACTATTTTTTTTCAATTTTGTCTTTCCTGCTGCGTTATGTATTTCAAGATAAGACAATTGCAAGGTGCGATATTCCTGGTATTTTTTATACAAAGCAGCAACATTTAATAATGATTTTAACAGTCCTATTAAATACAACAGGATGACTTTTTAGGTTAAACTATACCAGGGTAGTTTCCTCAAAGCAGAAAACCTTATGCAATAGTTTAACTGCTTGCAAGAAGTGTTTTTTTGAAAACTCATCGGCGAGCATTAATTTTGAACCTTTACTTTATGCTTCTGTTACTTGACAATTATGATTCCTTTACCTATAATCTCAAAGATTATTTCGAACAATTGGGCGAGGAAGTGTTGGTGCTGAAAAATGATGAGGTAGACCTTAAAAGTTTGAAACAACTAAGGTTCAATAAGTTGGTTTTATCTCCAG
>JBBQIF010000103.1:0-8265 GCA_038324665.1 Bacteroidia bacterium | reverse complement strand
AAAGGTGGCCCTCCTGGCCAAGGTGCAGGATGAAGCCGGTCATGGCCTTTACCTGTATTCCGCAGCCGAAACGCTTGGTATGAGCCGCGATGAGATGCTGGCAGACCTACACAGTGGCAAGGCCAAATACAGCAGTATATTTAATTACCCTACCCTTAGTTGGGCCGATATGGGTGCCATAGGTTGGCTGGTAGATGGTGCCGCCATCATGAACCAAGTACCTTTGTGCCGCGCTAGTTACGGTCCCTATGCCCGCGCTATGGTGAGGGTATGTAAAGAAGAAAGTTTTCACCAAAGACAGGGCTATGAAATTATGCTCACCCTGTGCAAAGGCACACCCGAGCAAAAGGCTATGGCACAAGACGCCTTAAACCGTTGGTGGTGGCCAAGCATGATGATGTTCGGCCCTAATGACGAGCATTCGCCTAACAGTGCACAAAGCACTAAGTGGAAGATAAAAAGATTTAGTAACGATGAACTTCGCCAGAAATTCGTGGATATATCCGTGCCTCAGGCCGAAATATTAGGTATCACCATTCCCGACCCCGACCTTAAATGGAACGAGGCCAAGGGGCAACATGATTTTGGAGAAATTAACTGGGAAGAATTCAATCAAGTAGTGGCTGGTAATGGCCCCTGCAACAAACAGAGGCTTAAAGCCCGTGTAGATGCTTGGGAAAAAGGAGAATGGGTGAGAGATGGAGCAGTAGCTTATGCCCGTAAAAGGCAAGCCCGCAATGAATCGAAAACAAACGCAGCATAAAAAGAAAATATGAGCAATCAAGAATGGCCCCTATGGGAGGTTTTTATACGGTCGAAACAAGGCCTGAACCATAAACATGTCGGCAGCCTGCATGCAGCAGATGTAAAAATGGCAATAGAGAACGCCCGTGATGTATATACCCGCAGAATGGAAGGTGTAAGTATCTGGGTGGTAGAAAGCAATAACTTGCATGCCAACGAACCATCTGAGCAAGATGAATTATTCGATCCTGCCAACGATAAAATATACCGCCATCCTACATTTTATATCTTACCCGAAGAACTAAACCACATGTAATGGCTGACAAGGAATTACTTTACAATTATACATTACACCTGGCGGATAATAGCATGATTCTAGGGCAACGCTGTGGTGAGTGGTGCGGCCATGGCCCAGTGCTTGAACAAGACATTGCATTAACCAATATTGCGCTTGATTTAATAGGCGAGGCGCGCAGTTTGTATCAGTTTGCCGCTGACCTTAAAGGAGGTACTGCCACAGAAGATTCCATCGCTTTCTTAAGGGATGTATTGGAATATAAAAATGTTTTATTGGTAGAACAGCCTAACGAAGATTGGGCTTATACAATCGTGAGGCAGTTTTTTTACGATGTGTTTCACTATTACCTTCACTCAGAATTGGTGCATAGCAGAGAACAGCGTTTGAGCAATATTGCTACCAAGACTTTGAAAGAAGTAACTTACCACCTAAAATGGAGCAGCGAGTGGATGATTCGCCTTGGGGACGGTACAGAAATTAGCAGGGAGAAAATGCAAACCGCAGTGAATGGTCTCTGGGAATATACGGGTGAATTCTTTATGCCATCGACCATTGAAAAAGAAGCACAAGTGAATGGTATTGCCCCCGATCTTGAAAAATTAAAACCATTGTGGAGGACGAAGGTGGAAGAAATATTAGCAGAAGCCACCCTTTTCATTCCTGATAAAGATTTCCAACAAAAAGGAGGCAAAACAGGGCTTCATTCAGAATACATGGGCTTTATCTTGGCCGAAATGCAGTTTTTGCAGAGGGCCTATCCGGGTGCGACTTGGTAGCGGGGATGTAATTGGTTTTGGTTATTGGTCAATTTACTACCGGTCGTATTGTTTCAATACATTTTGTCTTTTATTCGACCCTTTCCGGGTCGGGCTCCCTTCCAAAATTAAATGCCTATAAACATTTGACCCTTTCAGGGTCGCGTTTCAACTTCAAACTAAATTGCTATAATCATTTGACCCTTTCAGGGTCAGTATTTACATTGAAAATATTGGTCGAATTAAGATTTCAGGCTACCTTGCAATAAACATTAAAAATCAAAATTCCTCCCCTGACCACGAAGTGGTCACATGTTTATAAAAATCGAATCAAATAGGATTTCCGACCCGGAAGCGGTCGAATAATTGGCACAAGGCAATTAAAGCAAATGTGCCACATCGCATGTTCTAACCACGTCAAAATAATCCCCATTATATTTTAATTCATACAGGCAAAGGTTCGTATGCTCCCATTTTTCCATTTCATTTAAAGGGGTATTGGTTAGCAAACAAAGGAAACAACGCATGGCCCTACCATGCATGCTTATCAAAATCAATTCCTCATTTTCTTGTTGCATAATTATTTCGAGTGCTTTGCTTTGTTTTTTATAAAGCTGATTTGGTGTTTCACCTTCTTCTACAGCAATATCCAGGTTACCATTCTGCCAGTTCTCAATAATATACTTGTATATTTTGCTGCGTTCCTCACTACCGGCTCTGCCTTCCATAATGCCCCAATTAATCTCGTTCAATCCATTGTGTTTTGAATGGGGAATGCCCATGCTAATGAATTGGCTAACACTCTGAATAGCCCTTCTTAATTCTGATGTATAGACCCTCGCATAAGGTACATCCTTGTATGCATTGAAGAACTTTTCCGATTGTAAGATCCCTTTCGCATTTAAATCACTATCGACACCACTGCCCTGTATTATACCTTGTTGATTAAAATCTGTTTCACCATGTCTTATCAGGTGGATTGTTTTGCTTATTTTTGAACCTTTATTCATACATGGAATCACTATTTTTTGAGCCAGCAAATATAAAGCTGGAATGGTTAAATGAGTTCTGTAAAAATACAATGAGCGATTTTTTAGGCATTGAATACATAGAACTGGGACCGGATTACCTTAAAGCGCGAATGCCTGTTAACGAGCGAACTGTTCAACCTCTCAGAATGCTGAACGGGGGTGCTAGCTTGGCTTTGGCTGAATGTGTAGGCAGTCTGGCTGCCAACCTAGTTTTCGATAGAAAGAAATATGTTGCCCTAGGCCTCGACCTGAATGGCAACCACTTAAAACCAGTGATGGAAGGTGAATGGGTATATGGCATCGCCAAACCACACCATATTGGCAATACCACCCACGTGTGGGAGATAAGAATTGAAAATGAAGAAGGTAAGCTCGTACACATCAGCAGACTTACCATGGCTGTGAAATTAAGGGAATGAAGACTTTAGATACCATTGGAAAGGCTATCTGGAGAAATCCGGGGGACAATAAGGTCTATTACCTTTCAAATGACTTTGGCTATGATGAATTCATCATAGCCCCTTATAACAAAAACGAATCTATACTTTCTATCAGGGGAAGCATTATCGGAGCGCTACCTTCAGATATTTCACAATTCTTTAACGACCTTGAATTAAAAAATGTACCCATAGCACAAAGTACCCCAAAGGAATATTATCTACAAAGTATTGAAAAAGCGATAAAGGCCATCAATTTCGGAAGCTTAGAAAAGGTAGTTCTGGCACGTCAGTATTGCATTGAAAAAAAAACTGACCCACATCTACTTTTTAACCATTTAACAGTGGAGTACCCTGGGGCATTTGTATATTGTTTTATATTAGACAATGGCACCTGTATGATAGGGGCCACTCCCGAAACTTTACTGACTAAAAAAGGGCCAATCTTAACAACAGAAGCATTGGGAGGCACTGAGCAAGCTTATGGCTATAGTGAAAAGGAATACGAAGAACACCGACAAATCATAAGAGATATTACCAGCAAATTAGATGAATTAGCATACAACTACCAATCATCTGAAATTGAAATCAAAAAAGCAGGCAATGTGGCGCACTTATCCACTTTATATACCTTAAAAAGTAAATCTCTTACAGCTGATCTAGCTCTTCTTGAAACCCTGCATCCAACCGCAGCTATTTGTGGCCTACCTTACCAATCTGCGAATGCCTTTATATTGGATTATGAAGATTTCGACAGGCATTACTATGCGGGATACCTTGGCACCAAGCATGGGGATGATTTTAATTTTTTTGTCAATTTAAGATGTGCAGAAATAACGGAGCAAAATACTGTTTTATATGCCGGCGCTGGTATCAATAAAGATTCTATCCCGGAAAATGAATGGATTGAAACATCACATAAACTGGATACTTTGTTGCGTTTGATAATTTAATTCTTATTGTCATAATGCTTTCTTTTATCGGAAAATTGGATTGAACGGGTATTTTTTCATTAATTTTGTATTAAAATTACACACAAGTGATAATAAAACTACTTTTCAATATATTTATCGTTTATGCTATCTGGCAGATACTCAGGATGGTTTTTGCAGTAAAGAAAGTACAGACTAACTTCCATAAAAACATGTCTGACATAAATGAAAAAATGAACGAGCAGTCAACCCAAAAAACCTCCCCCTCGCCCAAAAAACCATTAGATACAGAAGGAGAATATGTAGATTATGAGGAAATAAAATAAGGGTCGCCATAATTAATATTATTTAAATAGAACTATTCGTCGGATTGTTTGTTAATCTATAAACCTTCCCGAAATGAAAGCATTGATTTTCATAAGTACGGTACTTTTAAATAGCATCAACTTATTTGGACAGAGGAGTTACTTCACGATTAATTTCGATGCACCGCAGATTGGACAAGAACTTCACCTCAATATCAATTTCGATGCAGTTAATGGTTCTTTGAGTCCTGCTTCCAGGGAAGTACTAGATTCTCTGATAAAGAAGCTATTCTATATCGACACTTTCAGTTTCTTAGTTGAATACCATACCGATTGCCGTGCGACCAAAGAAGCCAATGCTGAATTAAGCCAACGAAGAGCTGATTCTATCGCCGGATATATTAGGCGTAATGCCCAACGCAAACCAGAACTTAAAGCCAGGGGAATGGGCGAAATCCAATTATTAAATGATTGTAGTTGTGAAGGCAAGATAAAGGCGCATTATACCCGTTATTTCGAAGACACAGTTAATTGCATCATCACCAGACCAGTTATTGAGGTATATGACAGCAATACCATGCAATTTAAAACAGTAAGTTACGAAGAAGTAGAAACTAAAATAAAAAATAGTGAGGCTTTTATTCCATGCCGGGAACATCATCAACATGTTAACAGAAGGGTTATTATCCGTATCAGTGGTAGAAAGCGACGGTTTTAATTCACTTTAGTGTTGATCTCAAATTTTCTTTTCACAATGATTTTATTGCCATCCTGCACTACTTCAAAGGTATAAAACCCATCTTTCCAACCTGCAATATCCAAATCAAAAAAATAGGCGTTCAATCCTTTGTCTTTAGGCACACCGTCTAACAAAGTAGCCTGTACAATACCGTACTTATCTCTTACTACAATTGACACTTCGCCATAATAAGCCAAGTTGTAATTTATTTCTGAATAGATATGAGAAGGTTTATTGCTGAATACCTGGCTACTTTCCTGCTTATAATCGATATTGTACCATGGCAGTTCAATGTGTTTGATATCAGCAATTGTTTTTAATAAGAGTAGGTTCCTATCATCCTTCCCCTTATCAATTGAGCTTATGGGATGATCGTTGGAAATGGCCCAAACAGCGTATTGGATAGCTGGGAAATCAAAATCATGGTCAGCAATTACACTTGCTACCGCCTGCCAGTCTTTACCTTCCATTTTACCTACTTGGAATACCGACCCTAAACGCGGGCTCGCATCATGACTCTGGCAACAGAAGCCGAAAATATAGAATTTCTTTTTCTTGCTTGGTTCAATAACCACATAAAGATTTTTTACAATAAAAATATCTTGCTGTTTTTCATCTTCGCTAATAAGCCTCCTCCCTGCTTCAACCCAAGCAAAACAGGTATCGAATGTATTATTTTCAAATAATACTTCCATACAAAAACCCTGGTGCCCACCCTTGCTGCTCAACTTAATTATAATAGCACTATTCAACGAGAGTTTCTCAATGGAAATAAATTTAGTGCGATCAGCTGAAAATATGTTGCCGGCAAAAAGCACAATTAATAAAAGCGTAAGGATGGACTTGATTTTCATATTACTATAAGGGTAACATGAATACTTTTAGTATCTAATAGGTAAACAAGGGGTTGCTTAGTTCCTAAATTGTTTAAGATAACTGGTGTTAGTTCAGAATGTTCGCCAACAAGGCATGCGAACTTAAAAAAAGCGGAATCTACTATTGTAAATGAACATTTTATGAAGTGAGCATAACGCCGTTGGCGGGCATTATGGACAACACTATCTATGGTTTGAACACAAAATCATTCATGAAGGCCGTAGTAAAATTGCCTTCTCTGAAATTCTTGTCGCTCATAATCTGCCTTTGAAGCGGTATGGAAGTGAAAACACCATCAATAACAAACTCATCGAGGGCGCGTTCCATTTTTACGATACATTCTTCACGGGTTTGAGCGCTAACTATCAGTTTTGCAATCATACTATCATAATTTGCAGGTATCAAATACCCTGCATAAGCGTGGGTATCTACCCTAATGCCATGCCCACCGGGAATATGAAAATTGGTAATCCTTCCAGGGCTTGGCCTGAAATTATGGCTTGGATCTTCCGCATTTATCCTACACTCTATCGCATGTTTCATCGGCTCATAATCTTTACCAGATATCGGCTGACCTGCTGCTATCATAATCTGTTCTTTTACAAGGTCGTAATTAATAACCTCTTCTGTTACAGGATGTTCTACCTGTATTCGGGTATTCATTTCCATGAAATAGAAATTCCTGTGTTTATCCACCAAGAACTCAACCGTTCCAACACCTTCATAATTAATACACTGTGCGGCCTTTTTGGCTGCATCGCCCATTTTTTTGCGCAATTCCGGCGTCATGAATGGAGATGGGCTTTCCTCGATAAGCTTTTGGTGCCTTCTTTGGATACTGCAATCGCGTTCACTTAAATGACACACTTTTCCATATTGGTCGCCAGCAATTTGTATTTCAATATGCCTCGGCTCTTCAATGTATTTTTCCATGTAAAGACCATCATTTCCAAAAGCAGCAGCAGCCTCTGTTTTGGCGGAATCCCATGCTTTTTCAAATTCATCGTCTTTCCAAATGATACGCATACCCCTGCCACCACCACCAGCAGTTGCTTTAATAATAACAGGGTAACCCATATCTTTGGCCAGTTTAATGCCTTCATCGAAAGTTTCTAGCAAGCCATCACTACCGGGAATAGTGGGTACCCCAGCCTTTTTCATACTGTCCTTGGCATTGCTTTTATCCCCCATACCATTAATTTGTTCGGGTGTTGCACCGATAAATTTGATACCGTGGTCTTTACAAACTTGGCTGAATTTGGCATTTTCACTTAAAAAACCATAGCCGGGATGTATAGCATCTGCATTGGTAATCTCTGCAGCCGAAATAATATTCGGAATTTTTAAATAGGATTGGTTGCTTGGCGGAGGTCCTATACAAACAGCTTCATCAGCAAATCGCACATGCAGGCTTTCCTTATCAGCGGTGCTGTAAACAGCCACTGTCTTAATGCCCATTTCCTTACAGGTTCTAATAATTCGTAAAGCTATTTCGCCCCTGTTTGCTATTAATATTTTTTTAAACATTGATATAATGTATTGATAATTTATTTTTTTTTAAAGGCATCAATTCTGCTGCGCGGTGATAATTTGAATACTGAGCTTGTTGAAGTAAGGTAATTTGGTAATTTTAAATCAAATCAAAAGGTTACCTAATTAAATTAGTTAGGTTCAACAAGGAATAGAGGTTGGTCGTACTCAACTGGGGTAGCATTATCCACCAGTACTTTTACGATCTTGCCACTGATTTCAGCTTCGATTTCATTAAATAATTTCATGGCTTCGATGATACAAACAGCTTTTCCTGGCTTTATTTCATCACCAACATTTACAAATAGTGGTTTATCAGGTGAAGAAGAACGGTAAAAAGTACCAATCATCGGCGATTTAATCGTAACAAGGTTATCTGCGGCAACAGCTTTTTCAGCAGAAGGTACCGTTTGCTCATTCGTCAGTGCATCCGGGTTTTGTGTCGATGCGGGTGCCAAAGCATAAGCCGGCGCTGACGCCTGAATATATTGAGGAGCTGAAACTACCTGATTTACTGGTTTCCTGATTACAATTTTAAAATCCTTTTTCTCTATTTCTACCTCGCCCACATTTTTTTGGGCAGATACAAATTTGATTAAGTTTTCGATTTCTTTAATA
>JBBQIF010000102.1:0-8344 GCA_038324665.1 Bacteroidia bacterium | reverse complement strand
TAATAAGTATGCTATCAAAAATATCCAATAATGGTGCTGTTTCTTTGAGCGCCTTCCCTCCTATCAAAATAAACTTTGAGGACGGGTACTTTCTTTTAAGTCCCAGTAAGGCATCTCCAGCTAGAACAAGGCTTCCCAAACCCAACATCTTAATTACAATAATATTGGCCGGTGGCTTTGAAAGACTGTGGTTGATTCTGAGAATCTTCCCCAAGGTGCGCACAGGCAACAGATGCATGGCAACCAGGCTGCCTCCTATCAAATTATCTATTTGTTGCTTTAGCTTTAACTGCATCCTTTCTGCAATATTAATTCTAATATTTTTAGGAATAATGCTTTTAACTTTTTTTCATTACTAAAACGCTGCATTCATTTTTGCAGAATTCTTGCGATGGGAATATCTGGTGACAATCACAATGTATTTGTGCTGCATTGGAAAAGTTTCAAAATGACACCAAATAGGCAATGTTCTATAGTAATCAGAAATTATTGGTTCATGACTATTATACCAGAGGGAATTAAATATAGAAAGGGATATTAGAAAATATTTGCATAATTTTTGCGTTACTATTAAAAATGAAAAACAAATTATTACTATTACTGCTCATGACCTATGGTATTAGCTCATTTGCTCAAGATGGTTTTAACCTTTTTGCATTGGGCAATAAAGAAATGAACGAAGGGAATTACAGAAAAGCTGAAGAATATTACCTGGCAGCATTAGCAAAGGAACCGCAAAACTGGAATATGCTCACACAATTGGGGTACTGCTACCACAGGCAGGTAAAATACAGGTTGGCAGATTCTATCTATAAAATTGTGATCAAAAACGACTCCAACAGCAGCAAACCTTTCTGGTACAAAGGCATGAACCATGCAAAACTTGGCGAGGACAGCATGGTGGTTATTTGTTATAAAAAATTCATTGAAATTGAAAAAAAACGAGAGGGTAATTTGATCCTAGGTTATAAAAATGTGGGTGGCGCCTATCAACGGATGCTAAAAAAAGACGGTCTGTATAGTTGGCAAATAGATGATATGATTTATCACTATGAACAATTAGAGCGCATAGACCCCGGCATGATTGAAATTCCCAATATCATGAACTTTATAGAAATTGTAAAAGCCAAACGACCTGCCAATCAGAGTGGTAAGGGGGTATTGGTGTTTTAAATCAATTATATTATGATGTAGAGCCGCGATTAATCGCGTCTCTACATCTTAAAATTTAACCCTCTTTAAGACCGTGATATTCGTATCATTCACAATAGGCTGCCATCTCAATGTTGCCAAGGAGTCCCTCAACAACTTTAAAAAGTCCTCCTGAGAAATAGGGTAACAATTAGGCTCACTTTTTGACCCTATGATATATTCAGCATCTTTAACATAAGGTATCTGGTAACATTTTTCCCTATAGGCCAAATGCGACAGAATTGGCGACTGAGCACAAACAATGGCATCGCTTGGTATTAGCTTAAATGATGCATGAACCTCTTTGAGATTATAGTCGCGCTTATAATGGTATGAATCGTAAATTCTAAGGCGGATATAATCGTGGTAATAGACATTTTTTTCCATTAGTTTAATGGTCGCTATTAATGACCCTAGGCAAACAATGAACGGTAAGAATAACTTCAGCTTTTCTTTCTTAAGAGATCCGATAAATGTGAAAGCCCCAATGGTAATGATACTTGCAAACTCCACCGAATAATGACAATCAATACTCCACTTGGTAGGATCATCATTAAACATTTTTATAAAGATTGGCGATATCAACATTACAAGAAATGCTGGTCTAAAAAAAAGGCAGTACAGACCCGACACCAATGCCATGACATAAAACTCTGTTTTCACCCAATCAAGGCCAGATTGATCTGTATGGTTAATGAATAGATTTTGTATCGTGTTAAAAGGATGGGTAATAATATGCTTAAATGACGTATTAAGGTCACTCCCTAAAACTGAATATCTGAAATGGTCGTAGATTCCTGTAGATGCCAGCGAGGGCATGATAACTTTAATGGTGAGTAGAAAATAGCTGAGCGAAACAATGGCCAAGACAGATAAATATTTCAACCCTGCTTTATCATGCCTGTATTCTATCATGAGGCCGAGAGAAATAAAAAAACACCATAGGGAAATGGTTTCCTTGGCTATCATCATTAACACCATTAACATGGCGTATTTCAGATATTGCTTGCGGGCGATAAAATAAAACAACCAAGGTGCTATCATGGCTGCTATCACATTGCTGTGATAATCGAAAGACAAGGCAGAAAAAACACCAAAAAACAAGTAAAAATTCAACATCCCAAGGATACTTAATCTTTTGTTGTTGAATTTAAATTGCAGGTAATGGTAAACGCCGAATGCTCCAACAACAACAGAAGCTATCTGTATAATTAGTAAAGTATATTGACCAAATAAGTAACTTAAGGGTGAAAAAATGATAAGGTACAGATCAAAATGATCGGAGAGCAGGTTCTCAGGGTTATATTTAAAGACAGTCGAATCATTCCATTGGAAACGACTGTAATCGTAAATGGCATTGGTAAATACCCCAAGGTCGAGCGCAAAAGTTCGGAAACAATAGTGGTTAACAAATACAATAAGGCTGTAGATACTTACAAAAACAAATGAAAGTATTAAAGCCCATCGGTTGTCCTGCCTGTATTGACGCCATTTAGCCATGATTCGTTGCAAATATACTTTTGGAAACTCTAACTACCTAAAAGCATGGCATATTTTAAATCTATCCAAGAAAAAAAACTTAAAATCAACCATACTAATTTTATTTTTGAACTGCCTATTGAAAGAGCAATTTAGAGAATAAAAGCTGGCCTTTGTTGAGAGCAGAAATCAATTAACCACAAAGTGCGTAAAGCGAGCTCACAAAGATCTCGGAGGTTTTAAAGCAAGCTTTATAAATGAAGCAATATCCCAAAATAATTGAATCTCTTTGTGCTCTTTGTGCAGCTCTGGCTTGGTTTTTCCTTTGTGGTTAATTTCACGAAGTGCAATCTTTTCTGCAACATAGCAGCTTTAATAAAAGGTTAAAATTAATACAAGATTACTTCTTATAATATGTGCATAATGGTTTCCTAAACTTTTTACGGTATTTTTAAGCAAAAAAAACTGATGGTTCGTGTAATCTGCTAAATTTGCATTCAACAATTGAACTTTAAATTTTCAAAAGGAGTTAAACTAATGCTGATAGCGGGCTTTTCGTTCGCCTGGATGAATGCCTGTGTCAAATACATCTCACATATTCCCATCTTTGAAATCATTTTGTTCAGGGCGGGCATAACCTTGGTCATCAGTTACCTAATCTTAAAAAAAAGAAAGGTTTATCCTTGGGGTACACACCATAAATTTTTAATTGCGCGTGGTATTTTTGGGGCACTAGGTCTGGTATGCTATCTCTATACCATGCAACAGATGGCACTTGCCAATGCCATTATCATCCACTATCTCAGCCCCATCTTTACAGCCCTTATTGCCTTGTTCTTTTTAAAAGAAAGGGTGAGGACAATACAATGGCTCTCGTTTATTGTTTCATTTTCTGGTGTTATCATGGTGAAAGGTTTTTCAAATGTCAATACGTTCGATTTTTTTATGGGAATAGCCGGTGCAATGTTTACCGGTTTGGCCTATAATGCCATCCGCAATATGAAAGGCAAAGAAGATGCGGATGTTATTGTATTCTTCCAACCCATTGTTGCATTTCCTATGGTGCTTATTTATTTTTTACTATTTCCAGGTCATTGGGTTGTTCCGGTGGGCATGGACTGGTTTTTCCTGATTGCCACAGGAGTCTTCACCCAAATAGGCCAAATCTTTATGACAAGAGCGTACCAGGAAGACACCGCTGCGAGGATTAGCAGTGTTAGTTATGTTGGCATTTTATGGGCTGTTTTAATGGGCAAATATTTATTCAATGACAGTTATACGCTTGCCGTTCTATTGGGTATGCTGGTAGTGCTTGTGGGCATCATTCTCAACCTTAATGCTGTTGGGTTTTCAAAAAAACTATTAGGTAAAAAACAATATTTAAGAGGGGAATAAAAGATACAAATCTTACAATTTAATTTTCAAATTTATCTTTCCTTATTCCCTATTATTGTAAAAAATCTTTCTGAATGGAAAAGCTAAATGAGATCATCTTCTATAATATGGATAAAGCCATAAAGACTTATAGGGTATATGCACAGAAACAATTGAAACTAAAGGGTTATAAAATTACCATAGACCAATGGTTAATTATTAAAAGTATTTTAGAAAACCCTGAAATCTCGCAGCAGGAAATAGGTGCTATCGTTTTTAAAGACAATGCCTCGGTTACCAGGATGATTGAATTACTGGTAAAGGCCAAATACATTATTAGAAAACCTTTTGCCAGTGATAGAAGGAGAGTAAAATTAACTGTGACAAAAGAATGCATTAAAATCATTGATAATATGCACCAGGTGGTTATTCAAAACAGGGAAACAGCCTTAACCAATATCGATTCAAAGGATATTCAGTTGGTGAATAAAGTATTGAATGAAGTAATTAAGAATTGTCGGTAAAATCACCTGTCGGTTTAAGGTTAAATTTTACTTTATACCAAATTACTTGGTTTCTAATAATGCTAGAACAACATAAAATATGGGTTAATAGACAAAATAGCTAAAGCAATGGAAAATTTACCTCCGCAGTCCACTGCAGACTAAGACGTTTTCATTTTTCACAATTCAAATAAATACTACTCCATTGATGAATTCTTATCAAAACAAAGAAAATTGCAGCGTTTTTTGTAATTTAGTGTCTTACTTGCACAACATTTGATGTTTACCGAAGAGGAAATCATAAAAGGATGCCTTGCCAATGACAAGTTTGCCCAAGAAACTTTATACAGGAAGTACGCCCCAAAAATGTTCGGTGTTTGCCTGAGGTACGCGCCTAACAGGGATGTTGCGCATGATATTTTCCAGGAAGGTTTCATTAAAGTATTTCAGAGTTTAGGGCAGTTCCGCGCACAAGCGGCACTTGGTTCATGGATGCACAGGGTATTTGTGAGCACCGCCATAAATTATATACAGCGCAAACTCAAATTGCAATTCGAGGTGAGCCTTAACGATAAGATATTTGAACAGGGCGAAGAAATATCCGAATCAGAAAAAGACCATTGGTTGAACCATATTTCTACAAAAGAAGCATTGGAAATGGTGCAAAAACTACCAGAAAAATACCGTTTAATTATCAACCTGTACGCCATTGAAAAGATGAAACATGAAGAAATAGGCAAAACACTTAATATCACCGAAAGCGCGTCGCGGTCGCAATTAACAAGGGCCAGAAAATTACTATCTGAAATGCTTCAGGTAACAATGAAAGAAAAACTTGGAGAATAACAGGCTACATATCGATGATTTTCTATTTCTGCAGTTGAGCCAACTGGAGCAACTACCGGATGATATGGCCTTCGGACAGCTTATACACGAAATGGACAAGCTGCATCCCATTGATTATGTGCTTAATGAAAAACTTAATGATACAGATAGTCCGCCCAACGCGGAATCCGAACAAATGTTGTTTGCAGCGCTTGCCAATAATGAGCACCCCATAGATGCGGCATTGAACCAAAGTCTCTCAAATCTTGAGGCAATACCCGAAAAACAATGGCAGGAAATAGCGCCTGTTATCGTACCGGCAAAAGACCAACGAAGAAGGGTTTTATGGCTATTCTTCTTGGGATTGACAATTGCTACCACCGTTTACTTATTCAAGGATAACGACAAGGGTACCATAACAAAAGCAAGTACTTTAAGAGAGTCCTCATCAACCGAAAACGCTAATAACAAAGTAACAAATGATAATACCACGCTGCGAAACAAGTCGAATGAAAAGGAAATTGAAAGGTTGGACAAATCTGATGACAGTAAATCTAAAAGCCCAAGGTTAATTCCATTGTCGAGCCAAACAAATGAGGACCCTATCAAATTAACAACAAGCAAACCAACAAGGCGAAAATACACCCAAGGCAGCAATCATTGGATGTTTGAAATTGATGAAAGCAGGAATGAGAAAATTGATGCTCAGGAGATTTCATCATTAAAACACGTAGGATTAGAAAAAACAAATGTCCTACTCTATCCTGATACAATCTCTGAACTCTATTCTAAAATATTCGCCCCTCCTTCTTACCTAAAAAAGCGATTAAGTCCTCTGTTTTTTGGAGCCGGTTTTGGTTTTATAAATGAACACACCGTGAACAATACCATCAGCAACCGCAACATCCACAAAGATGCTGTATCTGTATTCAGTCAGGCTACGGGTATTAACCGAAACGGGTACACCTTTAACCTTTATGCCGGCTACAGAATACTCCCCAATTTTAGTTTTCAAACAGGTATTACCTACAGCAAAACAAGTGTTAATAGCGACATGGATTATACGTTTACCGAAATCCCCATTTTCAATCCCGATGGCACCATAGCAAAATACGGCAGCAGGTCGGTAGCTAATTCACCAAAAGTAAAAGAGGGCAATAAAAATGAAAACACCAATCTATTAATCCCAATACAAGTTTCATTTAAATTTGTCGAAATAAATAAACTTTCAATGTGGATAGATGGTGGCGCCCGCTTCTTGATAAAAAATGAGTTTAGTACCCACCTATACAGTTTCCTTAATGCTGAGCTTGTTGGCACAGATCACATTAAGCAGCAAAAAGTGACACCGACAAGTGCAGTAACTTTTAAATACCAACTTAGGCCAGATATCCATTTATCGGCCCAATTACAATTAGGCTATCAGCAGAAAATATTTTATTTAGAAAACTACTATTTCAAAAAAACTGAGATAACCCCGGCATTTAACATTGGTATTATCTACAACCCACTAATTAAACAACGATGAAATATTTTATACTTGTAATACTCCTGTTTTTTGCATTTCATGGCAACGCCCAGCATTTTGAAAAACCCGGCAATGGCATCCGTGTTAAAACATTCTATCACCAACAAGGCATTGATTTCAACATCAGTGAAACAGATACCAGTGGCAATATTTATCATTTGTTTTATGACACTGTAACCAACGGTTTTAATTTCGGGAAAGAATTTATCACCATTCGTTTACAAATATTTGATGGCATTTCATGGCTTTTCTCCAAACCAATTAAGTTGTATTCAAAGCACGATGTTATTGCCCCTCGGATATTAGATATGCAATGGTATAACAATGCCTTGTACCTCTCTGGTAGTTTTGATTCCAGCGACAACAACTTTGGTGGCGGTATCATTAAATTCGAAAACAGGGCTTGGCAATCTGCAAATATCAAACTCTTTAATACCAATAATACCCCCTTGCTCATCAATAAGCTATATGCTTTTAATAATACACTTTTAATCACCGGTGACTTTGATTCCATACCCGGTTTCAGAACCAATGGCATTGCTTATTACGGCAGTTCATCTTGGCAGGCCATAGGCAACTTAAACACCATAGGGTTCAATGGCAGCAACAACTTCAACAATACTTATTTTGAGGTATGCAATGATTCATTGTATGTATTTAAGAAGAACAACAATGGGGATGATACCATCGTTATCGGAGCTGCGAGAATATTTAAAACTGGTGTTTTCAGTGGCAATCATTTTGAACCCATTGCGCCAACTGTCAACCGTATTTCCACCTTGCTGGCATTTCAAGGTCAACTGGCAGCACTTGAACTTTCACCCTTGTTTTATACCCGCTATCTGTCTATCAAAAAAAACAATGTATGGCAGCGGTATGCATTCCCCGATTCGTTTTACTCTATTAATTACATTGGGAGCACAGAAGCGAATAATACCTTGTACATTTTGGTGCAGAATCCCAATACAATCATGATAGATATTTATGTTTTCAATGGCATAGAAGTAGTAAAAAAACAGTCATGGAAAATTGCACATTCCTATATCACACTCAATATTGAAAAGGCAAAGAATGAATTGATTTTGGGCGGCAATTTTAACAGGATTACCAATAGTATATACATGGATTCATTCCATAATATCGCTAGACTTAAACTTGAACACAGCGCATTTGTAACCGGCACTACTTTTATTGATGCCAATAATGATGGTATTATGCAAGTAACAGAAAGCCACTTACCCTACTGCACTATTCATACGCCCGGAATGAAATATGCAACAAAGAGCAATGCCAGTGGTGGGTATTCATTGGCAGTTCATTTAAATAAACCCTTTACTATTATTGCTTATTATAATGCGGGCTACTATAATTATGTCAATGTTAATTTGCTTGCCACAAAAGATTCAATTTATAAAAATGAATTTGGATTTATTGTAATTAAAGT
>JBBQIF010000101.1:0-8353 GCA_038324665.1 Bacteroidia bacterium | reverse complement strand
GCTAAACATGGGGTTCCGCACAGTATTGAAATTACCGCCAAATGTTAATTCCGCTGAACCGCTGGGGCGTATATCAATTAAACCTCCTCTGAAAACTTTATCAAGGATAGGAGGCGTCTTAATAAGTTCGATTTTTTTATTGTTGTTATAGCTGCTTCCACCGGCATTGCTTTTTCCTCTTTGTTCAAAGTATTTTTTTCTTTCCTCTTTCCCACTTTCTTCCATGTATTCGTCCTTGGTCATGGAGCGAACTAGCGACTTTTTGCCTGCTACCTGTCTGTATTCATCATACTTTCCTGTTGCAGGATTGTATTCCACAATGGTTTTTATGGAAGGGTCATTTAGGTCAATATTGTTCTCATATTCAGATGAACCCCTGCCAGTATTTTGTTTAATGGGATATTTTAGTTTGGAAGAATCTTTGCCTGAGTTTTTAGAAGTATCCTGCGGAAAGGCCAATAGATCCAGAAGGGTTTTATTAAATGAGACGGAACTAGCGCTGTTGATTTTGACACCTGATTTTTGAATTTTTTCCGAGACAATTACTCTTTTCTTAACCTTAAGGACATCGGCAGATATGATATCCTCATTAGGTATAAAACCAATGGAGGTGGATGGTAGGTAACCCGGAATACTGAACAATGGGATGGCAAGCGCTGAGATACAAAATGCAACAAAACGTACACTCCAAAGCCCCTGAAATCGCTGCATTGAACTCACTACAATTAATTTATTTGAAAACGACAATACTAAAGTTTTTTGCGTAAATTCTTTATTCTATAGGCTTTTAATGTTTGGTGTAAAGTGCGAATATAACATTCTTTGGTATTATTTTATTGCATTTGTCATAAAAAAATGACAAATTTATAAAGGCAGTTGAACTATACGTCAACCTAAGTGCTGCAAGCATTCCGTATGAATGTGCCAAAAGCAATAAGCACTTATTTTTGGCCTATAATGAACTGTGCTAAATAAAAGATAACTTAGTTAACAATTATCTTAACAATTTAGTACTGAAAATAAATAAATGGCTTTGGTTCACTTGACATGGTCTGGTAAATAAAAAAAACGCTGACAACTACAATCGCTAGTTTAACCAGTACCGGTGATTTGATGAATAGTTTCTTATATTCCCATTTAATGTCTTTGGGTAACCAGTGTACTATAAAACCAATGGACATTAATGTAAATACCTCCCAGAAATTCGCAATAATTGTTGGGGCGAATGAGAAATTCAGGTCATTTGTTATCTTGTCAATTACTTCCCAAGCCTGTGGCATGTCTTCGGCTCTGAAAAATATCCTTGTAAATGTAATAAACATGAAGGTAGAAAACACTTTCCAGAAGTGAACAGGCAATGTTTTAAGGTGTTGATAGGGGCTTATTTTTTTCCATAATTTATAAATTACAAGGCCTAAACCATTTAATCCGCCCCAAACTAGAAAATTCACAGTTGGGTTATGCCATAAACCGCCCAATAACATGGTGATCATCAGGTTAATATTGGTGTCTACAGCAAGTTTAACCATGGGCGAATACCATGACAAGCCTGCTAAAAGCAAAGAAATGGCTCCTACAACCCATAAAACTTCAATGGCATCGAGCATCAACGCAAGAAAAACTGTCAAGATAGTAATGATAATATAGGAAGCGGCACTTCCTTTCCTATTGCCACCAAGGGGAATATACAGGTTTTCCTGTAGCCATGATGAAAGTGAAATATGCCATCGTTTCCAAAATTCACCGGTATTATGGGCCTTATATGGAGAATTGAAGTTTTGGTTCAATTTGTATCCAAGTAACAAAGCGATGCCAATTGCTATATCCGTATAACCGGAAAAATCCAAATAAACCTGCAAGGAATAGCCGATAACTGCAAAAAAATTCTCAACTCCGGTAAATAAAAGGGGATTGCCAAACACGCGGTCAATGAAATTCTGAGCTATATAATCCCCAAATACCATTTTTTTAAGCAAACCGTTTAATATCATAAATATGGCTAGACCAAACTGGTATTTATTCAGGCTATATGGCTTAAACATTTGTGGGATAAAATCACGCGCTTTAACAATTGGCCCTGATAATATTTGAGGAAAGAACGATGCATAAAAACCAAAATCAAGAAAGTTGTCCAATGGCTTTAACTTTTTTCTGTAAATATCTAGTGTATAGGTTAATATCTGAAAGGTGTAGAATGAAATTCCGATGGGTAAAAGTATCTTGTCAATTTCAAAGTGTGAGCCGAAAAAAGTATTGCCCCAAAGTGAAAAATAATTAACCACATGGTTATCAGTATGGAATACCTTATTGAATGATTCTGTGAAGAAATAGGCGTATTTGAAATACGATAACAGGCCAATATTAAGCACAACACTATAAGTTATGAGTATTTTTCTCTTGAGGTGATTCGTGGACTTGTAGATCGCCTTCCCTACCAAAAACTCATTGGCAATTGTGAAGAGTAGCAGCAAGAAAAAGAGACCACTGGTTTTATAATAAAAGAAGATGCTGACAAGGAAAAGGAAAATAGTACGTACTGAGTATCGCTTATGGATGACCGTGAAAATGGCGAAAACAATTGTAAAAAATACCCAAAACGTAATTTGAGTCAGAACAATCGGTTCGGTTTCCGAATAGTGGAAGAAATCAATGACCTTTTGAAAGAAATTCTTAGTCATGTTTGATTTTTGAAATAGGGAGCTTTAAATATTCTTCATATTTCCTAATCAGGGCCACAAACATTAAATCGCCTAAAAGTCTGTAACCTCTAGCAGACATGTGAACCCTGTCTCTGTTAGATGCCATGCCGTTTCTTGCCCAAAATTCCATACTACCCAAACCACCCATAATGGAAAACAGATCCCATACGGCACCATTGTATTTTTTGGCTAGGTTCTGCATGGCGGATTTTACTTCAAGTCCTGTAATATTCTGGTAAAATTTACCCCTTTTGTTTTTCTTGTAACTATCCGTATTTGTAGTAAATAAAATGGCGGCACTAGGCGCTACCTTTTTTATCCGCTTAATTAATTCCTCATAATTCCTTTCAAAACAGGATTGGCAGAAATCCGGTGCAAAAGCGTCGTTAATGCCTACTGAAAATATGATAAGATCGGGTTTTAATTCCGCAAGTTCCTTTTCCAGAAAATTGCATTTAAGGTAAGTTGGTAATGATGCGCCGTTTGCGCCTATTGCGTTGTAATTAATTCCCGGTTCATCGAGGTCGCAGAAGAGGCCATACAATGTAAAAATATTCTGAAGTGAATCTGTTTTGACGCATTTAAAGGTGACTTGATGCATGGGTTCATCAAATACAAATTCACGGTAACCAGCTTCCTTGTTATCTATTATTTGCCGTGCAATGTAAGGTGAGTCTAGGGCTACCTGGAAACTCTGGTGGTGGTTATCATAAAACACTTTGATGCGATCGAATACATAATCGGTCTTTCCTCCAGGCTTCATCACAATGGTAAATGTAGCGCCGGAATCGCGGGTGGTTGTTGTAATGGCATTAAGACCAATATTGCCGGTACAGAAACTGTTCACAGCCCTGCAACCATCCCACCTGCCTGTCCAATCGAAAGCGTAATTTGCGGGATTGTTATTGCTTTTAAAACCAACTTTAAAAGGATAAACCCAACCTCTTGAGGACTGCTTCTGGTTTAAAAATTCATTAAAATTTTCGCGCAACTGGCCAGTCCATATATCTGCCTGTACATGTGACCCTCCAAAATGGACAATATTGATCTTGCCCTTACCTGTAGTTACCAATTTATCAAGTTTCCGAAAGAATCCATAAAAATCAAGGCTATCCTTGAAAAACTGCACAGAATTAATGTCATAATTTACAAAAGGATAGCGGTCTAAATTAACAGCACCATCCTGCCCATTACATAGCATGAAATTGCTGAGGCAAATAAAACAGAAGAGGTATAATTTAAAATAGTGCAATATAGTTTTTCAAGGAATTAGTTTTCTATTGATTTTCTTAGTTTGTACATTTGATATTCTTTCATTAGTGAACTGTAAAAGATCTCTGATATTTTAACAGCCCCTTTTTGGGTATAATGGATATAATCAGGAGAGGCCAAGCTTGGTCTGTTTTTCGCCCATTTAAGCATGCTCCCGTTTCCGCCCATAGCCTCATACATATCCCAAAATACACCACCTGCTTCCAGTGTGGCATTTTTTAAAGCATCCCTTACATTCTCTAATTGTGGATGGGTTTGATAAGTGCCATTCACCTTAACTCCCATATCTGCTGGGCCAATTACAAACACAATGAGATTAGGGTCTATTGACTTTAGATATTTTAATTCTTCAAAAAATTTCTTACCATAAGCAATGGCACCGGCCTTACTTTTCATACCGGGGAGTGCATTGCCGCCAAATTGTAAGATCACCATTTTTACATCCAATAGGTTATAGGTTTTCCTTAAAGTTGCTGCATTTATCCGTTTAAATATATTACCCGAACAACCTCGCATAGGAATATTATCGAGGCTTACTCCGCTACTGCCGTCTAAAGCTATGCCCATGATATCTGCATTGGGTCCTGCAAATTTTAATCCAATCCTGCCACTAATGCTATCAGTATTGAAGGTGACTAATTGTTCAGTTGTTGATGGTGCCAACTTTTGGGAACCAATTGCCTTGCCTCTTTCTGTTATGCTAATTGTAAGGGGTTTACTAAGAGCTCCTACTAACACCTTGCAGGTTCTGAAATTCTTGTTTTTATAACTTGTGTTTTCCCTTGCTGTAATCACTACGCTTGCTACTTCACTTTGCTTCTGGCAGAAATAACCCATAGGGCCATATTTGTTGTGATTTGCCCTGCCTTCTTCTATACCAAAAACCAATTTGCGCTCCCATGTACCAATAGCTTCAACCGCGACTGTATATTTAGGCGTCACCTCTAAGGCGGGTAACAAGCCCATGCCGCTACCACCAAAACTGCGCTGTAATTGTTCGCGCAGGTAGCTGCTTATCCTGTCCATTTCAATTTGCGAATCCCCGTAGTGAATAATGCGGAAACAGGTATTGTCTGCTTTTGTCTGTTCAAGGGCTTCAAAAAACTGGTCCATTACTTTAGGATCGTCGTTGGCAAAATAAAAGCGGGCCGGACTTTCAATGGCATCCACCTGCATCAATACCAAAGTATCTGCAGTAGAGCGGTGTACTTGTTTTAATATGGCTTCCTTTTTCTCTACAAGGTTTCTTTTGTCCTCTATTTCTTCCTGCTTCTCAATTATGGGAGTAGAGTCAATCTCAACTACTGGTGGAGTTATAACATCAATCAAGTTAGGGAAGCTCAATTTTTTACCCTCAGCATAAGCTATACCGGCACGCGGAAATATCAAGGATACTGCGGCCAAGCTAATAAGGCTTATAACAAGGAAACTCAATACTTTTTCCGGCTTCATACTTTTGTTTTTTCCAACGTAAATGGAATTTGCAAAAGTAACGAAATATGGGGGTGTTTTATGATGGGAAGGGGAAAATTGTGAACAATGGTTTTGTATAAAGAGCATTATCTGTTACAGAAACTATTATTAGGTAATTAAATTGTTACATACTTATTTTATATCAAATATTATAAATACTTTATCTTTGTTATACATGAGATTCAAAGTTTACCTAATATTTATATTAATCTTTACTTATTTTTTTTCGTTAAGGGCCCAAAAAGAAACCAGTAATTGGTATTTTGGCAAAAATGCCGGAATCAGGTTTGATGATTCGGGAATTGTTGCGTTGACTGATGGAAAAATAAATATTTGGGAAGGTTGCAGCAGTATTTCGGATAAGAACGGGAATTTGCTTCTTTATTCTGATGGCCTTAGTGTTTGGAATAAATATCATAAATTGGTTAAGAATGGTTACGGCTTATTAGGGAGTATTACCTCTACACAAAGCGCTTTAATAATTAATCATCCAGATAACGATTCTATTTATTATATTATTACAACACCCGCTTCATATGAATATGGAATTGGGATGAGGTATAATATTATTAATATCAATGGCAATAATGATTCAGGGGAATTACTTCTTAAGAATGCAATTCTGCACTCCAATTCCGCAGAGAAGGTGAATGCAATCAATCACCAAAATAATACAGATATTTGGATTACTGGCCATGAATTTGGTACTAACATACTTTATTCTTATTTGTTGACAAAATCTGGTGTTATAAAATGTCCAATTCTATCGAATCAAGGATTTCAAATCGTTGATAATTCATCAAACCAAGGCAATATTAAATTTTCACCGGATGGTCAATATCTTATCAATACTTATCTTTTAGACAATTCGTCAGATTATTTTGAATTGTTTAAGTTCAATAATAGAACCGGGATGTTTACACAACTTCGTCTTTTTCCTGATTATCCTCTTCCTTATGGGGCTGAGTTCTCTCCTAATTCTAAATATTTGTACATTGCTGGATATAATGATTTATTGCAGATTGATTTAACTACTTATTCTCTTAAAACAATTGTTCATTCATCTCAGGGCAAATTTATTAATGCTTTGCAAATTTCAAAAGATGGAAGAATATATTGTGCACTTTTGGATTCAACAAATCTTGGTGTTATTAATTTTCCAGACAGTGATGGGATAAAATGCAACTTCACAAAAAAAGGACCCAATTTAAAAGGGAGAAAATGCCAATATGGTCTTCCTAATTTCAACCAAAGTTACTATTACACCCCTTCGATTAATTACAGCTATGAAATGGAGTGCATTGGCAACAGTATTAAGTTTTGGGGATATGATACGTTTTCTGCGAGTGTTCATCAATGGGAGGTGCGTAAGGAGGCAAGCGGCAATTGGCAAAGCGTGAGCAGTAGTAAAAACTTTTCTTATAGTTTTACGGATACGGGTAGGTATTAGGTAAGGTATATAGCTGCTATAAATTCCATACAAGATACAGTAACCAAAACCATTACGCTATACTCAAAAATGGATAAGCAGTTTTTAGGGAAAGATACGGTGTATGCAAGTGGTTCGGCTTTTAGTAAAACACTAAATGCGCCTTACGGTATGCATTGCCAGCTATGGCTTAATGATAGTAGTGGTTTAAGCACTTATACCGCCGATACAGCAGGGGTTTATATCTGCAAGGTAACGAATCAGGCTTTTTGTGAGGTAACAGATACCATTGTAATTTCAGAATGTATTGACAATTTAACGGTGCCCAGTATTTACAGAAGTAAAGATACACTATATACCTATCAGCAACTAGCAGATAGCTTTGTATGGTACAGGAACAATGTGCAGTATAAAATAACCAAAGAAGCCTTTATCAAACTCTCAGATACCGGTACGTATAGGGTGGAGGCTGCTAAAAAGGGGCATTGTAACAGGAGTAGTACAGTTGCCAGTGTTACCAAATTGGGTGTGCAGCGGTTAAGTATTCAAGATTTCAATATCAGAGTTTATCCTAATCCGAGTAGTGAAATAGTGTTTATTCAATCGGAAAAGGAATATAAATTAGTGGTAACGGATATTACTGGGAAAATTATCATGACAACAGAAAATAGTCAACTAAGTTTACCAAAAGGGGTTTACTTTTTTCGGTTTGATATAGAGGGAACGGAGGTGATGGAGAAGGTGGTGGTGTTGTAATTGTTTTTATTAGCTTACAGTTGCATAGTATCCACTCGAAATGCGCTTTTTAGCCTTTGTTGGTCTGCACCCTCAGCGCCTTTGTTGTGTGTTTTCCCCCAACAAAACCCCATTCCCACCTTTAAATTATAAATCAAAAGCCATAATTTAAAATAGCTAATCCACCCATCCTTCCGATCAACCCATCCGCAACTATAGAGGGTGAAGGACGGAGCTTTAACCGGTAGCTTTGACTGATATTCAATTTTTTTGGGTACCACAAGAGAAGCTCTGTGAGTGGACTCACAGAGATCGCTCGTAGTGGTCAAAAAAATGAAGAGCAGGTGAAGATAGTGGTTCAGCTCCTAGCTTTTTTTGTTACTTTTTTAGGCAATGAAAAAAAAGTAAGAGAGAAAAAAAATTCCTCCTTCCTTGGTGTTTTCACCAACGAAAATCAAAGGTCTTTTGTTGTGAAAACTATCCAACTCGCAATAGTTCGGAGTAGGTTCTTTGTTGGTGGAGCCCCAAAAGGCGCAAACCTATACATACCCTCAAAAAAAAGGCGTCGCAAACTGCGAAGTCTTCTTTAAAACTAATCTCAACAGCAAACTACTCCATCACCGTAACCTCAACTTCTATAGGATTTGGTCCTGCATTGTGGAATACCAGATTATCGCCATCGGGGGCAAGGGTGCTGCTGAGCAAGGTGATGGTGGTTTTTATTAGCTTATAGTTGCATAGTATC
>JBBQIF010000100.1:0-8385 GCA_038324665.1 Bacteroidia bacterium | reverse complement strand
TCTTAACATCAAATACCCACCAGTCAAAATCATTTTCCTGCTGGTAATTCTGCACAATAGAAGAGAGGTAAGCGATCCTTTTTACGCCACATTCCAGGCTTGCGTTGATGATTTCCCTTAAACCGTCAGTTTCAATATGATAACTGTCTATGTCCTCTGTTGGTGCAACATTCAGACTGCAATAAACGGCATCTACCCCTGTCAAAAACCTTTTTAAATCGTGATGATAGGAGATATTGCCTTCTACAATTTCAACATTTTCCGGTAACATAGCCCTTGCCTTCTCTGCATCACGCACCAACACAGACACCAAATATCCTTCTTCCACCAATGCCTTTGTTACTGGCAATCCTATATATCCGGTGGCCCCGAAAACAGCAATTCTTTTAATCATAGTATAATTTAAGACCGTGCGAAAATACAACTTTGTAATTAATTTTAAAGTTATAACTAAACAGGGTAGTGTATCGGTTTTGTATGTCTGTTTTAGTTGAAGCCTTTAAGATGGAATTAAGAACCATCAACCAACCTGAATCAAGTACAGGGCAGGCTCCAAGACAAAAGATTTTTAAAGTAAGCCTTTAGAAAGACCTAATTCTAGGCATTTAACATAGAATAGGATTTCTTAATTTATTAAGAAATTAACTTTTGTGTTCTTTTGTCACTTTAGGTCTCCACTTTTGTGTTAAATGGTTCTCTGCTCTCCATTAATTTTTTGTGGTTCAAAAAACAAATACTGTTCCATGACCTTTAGAATTAATAATGCGTGCAAATTTCCTTCATCAATTTTATTGATTTGTATAAAGCTATTTCCAATGTTTCATACAAAAGTGATAGTTACTAAAAGCTTATCTTTGCACCTCATTTCTAATGTCAAAGATTGTAGTAGGTTTAAGTGGTGGAGTGGATTCTTCGGTGGCAGCCTACCTGTTGAAAGAGCAGGGGCATGAGGTGATTGGTATGTTCATGAAAAACTGGCATGATACCTCTGTAACAATTAGTGATGAGTGTCCATGGATTGATGACAGCAACGATGCCATGCTTGTGGCAGATAGTTTGGGCATTCCTTTCCAAACCATAGATTTGAGCGAAGAATACAAAAAACGTATAGTTGACTATATGTTTGCTGAGTACGAGGCAGGCAGGACACCCAATCCCGATGTATTGTGCAACCGCGAAATAAAATTTGACGTTTTTTTAAAAGCCGCTATGCAATTGGGTGCCGACTATGTAGCCACCGGACATTATTGCCAAAAAGGTGAAATTGAAACCCCTTTAGGCAAACAATATCAATTACTGGCAAGTAAGGATGGCAACAAAGATCAAAGTTATTTCCTTTGCCAGGTTACGCAACAACAATTGCAAAAAGCGCTGTTCCCTATTGGCCATTTAACTAAACCGGAAGTGCGGGAAATAGCCAATAAGCTAGGTCTCACCACAGCCAATAAAAAGGATTCACAAGGGCTATGCTTCATAGGCAAGGTGCGACTACCTGAATTTCTGCAACAACAATTAAAGCCCAAAAAAGGGATTATTTACGAGATTGATAATAATGCTGATCTTTACAAATTGGACTGGCCAAAAGGCGCTGAAGTTGACAATAATGAAGATTTAATCAGACTTACCACAGCACTAAAATACGACCCCACTATGGGTAAAAAAGTGGGCGAACACAATGGCGCGCATTACTTTACCATTGGGCAGCGCAGAGGCTTACAAGTGGGCGGCAAGGCCGAAGGTTTATTCGTAATGGCTACCGATACCACCAACAATGAAATATATGTGGGTATGGGTGAAAGTCACAATGGCTTGTTGCGCAAGGGCCTATTTGTGCCTGTAAATGATATCCATTGGATAAGGGAAGACCTAAAGCTAAAGGAAAATGAAACAGCCGAATATTTGGTTCGTATTCGCTACAGGCAGGCATTGGTAAAAGCGACACTTTATATGCATGCAGAGGGTTTGTACATTATTTTTGATGAACCTGTTAAGGCTGTTGCAGCGGGGCAGTTTGCGGCATGGTATGAGGGTGAAGAGTTGGTGGGTAGTGGGGTTATTGGGTAGGGGTTATTGGTTATCGCTTATTGGTACTGGATGAACCAATTACTAAAATCAATTGCGTTTGGAACAATGTCATCCTTAAAAACATGTAAGGCTCTGTGAACAGGCTTATTCACGATCTGCTTGACACATGCCATACTTTTATCAAAGCCTCGGATTCCAATTTATAGTTTGGGATGATTTGAACTAGCCCTTGTCGCTGAAACAGAATGATGCTTAAATCATGGGATCCTGAATAAACATCGAGCCGCGCAGCCTTATGCTGCAATGTTTTTCAGGATGACCGTATTCATATTGAGATTGACCAATAGAATTTGAAATATGATACTACGACTTGGTTGCTAAAAAACACCAACACCGTAAAACATCTAAGAAGTAAAAGGTGCTAAACCCTTCCCTCCTTTCTCCTAAAAAATCCTTAGGTTGCTACTAAAGGGTGATGGGCAGTATGACTGCCTATTCAGGTTTTAATTTTACGATTTTATTACCACGCAATACAACCATTTCGCTGTTCTTTGCTTTTTTAAATTCTAAAAGTTTTTCATAAACTTTTTCTAGTCCTTTTAGAATTTTGTTCTTTTCTTCTATTTGAATTTCAATTGTTGTCATAATAATTTGTTATCAGGCTATACTTTTTCTGGTTTATGATATTTAGTATTCCATCTATTTGCTTGTCCGCTATCAGTTCGTGTTTCCCTTCTGAATTATCAAAAATTAAAACGCCATCAACAATAGGCAGATAAATGTCAAATAAGTTTTTAATTCCCCTTATATATCTTCTTTCAATCACTTCTGGATGAATGTTGTGACCGCCTTCCAAAACTCTTGTTTTTACACGTTCCTTTGCTAAATCTATGTTCTGGAGCCAAAAGAATAGCATTGTTACCCGGTATCCTTTCTCTTTTGCTTCGAATATTTTGTTTTTGTAGCTTCTGGTTGACAATGTTGTTTCAAAAGCAAAGTTTTCATTTGCTACAAGCAATTCGTTTATTCTGTTTAACATTATACGTCCAGCTTCAAAAGAAACTTTTTCGGGTTGAAAAGGAGACAAGCCTTTTGCAATTTCATCAGCGTTTACAAACTCTTTGCAATCCAAAATTTCGGGTAAAATCGTAAACGATGCTGTCGTTTTACCAGCTCCGTTACAACCTGCAATTATGTAAAGTTTTTTGTCATTCACGAACGCAAATTTACAAATTTATTTCAATGATTTTTTTACCCACCTATTTTACCACTGTTGCTTTTAGCATATCGCATAAATGTTGATGCTTGCCCAAAGCTAGGTCAGCAAGCAATTTATTTCTTCTATATTGTGAAGTGGTTCAGCAAATTTTGTAAAATATTCAGCCTCACTTTGAAATTTACCTTATAAGTTTATTTAGGCATGGAATGTGTAACCACTTTATACGAGCAACTAAATATTACTAGGCACTCACCCCTCCACCCTTTCTCCTAAAAATTCCCTAGGTTTGCGCCATGCTTGGTTCCGCTTTTCTTGCCAAATACTTAGTTTGGAGCTTTATATGGCGCCTTATTAAAAAGATTATTTTCTGGTTTCTTGTTTTAAGTGTCGGAAGTGTCCTCGTTTTCAAATGGGTGCCTGTTCCTGTTACATTTCTAATGTTAAAGCGCTGCACAGAGCAAAAAGCCGAAGGCCAACCAATGAAACTTAAGAAAGACTGGGTGCCTTTAGAAGAGATATCCCCTTACCTGCAACTTGCCGTGGTATGCGCCGAGGACCAAAATTACTTAAAACACAATGGTTTTAGCTATACCGCTATTGAAAAAGCAATGGACTATAACGAGACGATGGAGAAAAAAGGCAGTGAAAAGCGCAGAGGTGCCAGTACGATCAGTCAGCAAACGGCAAAGAATGTTTTTTTATGGCCTTCACGCAGTTTCATCCGCAAAGGTTTTGAGGTATATTTTACTTTCTTGATAGAATTGCTTTGGAGCAAGGAACGCATTATGGAGGTGTATCTTAATGTTATAGAATTTGGCGATGGGGTATATGGAGCCGAAGCAGCAGCGCAGTTATATTTGAATAAATCCGCTAAAAACCTTACGCCAGGTGATGCTGCTTTAATGGCCATCGTATTGCCAAGTCCAAGGAAATTTTCTATTGCTAAGCCAAGCAGTTACATACAGGGCAGGCAGCGCTGGTGTCTTCAACAAATGAAATACTGGGGCATGAAATTGGAGTATGATAATGTAGAAACAAAGGTTAAGGATTAATAGCTTTCTTTGAAATTTATGGCCTTTCCCAAAAAAAATCTCGTAAGGTCTTGCGCAATGGTATCTAAAATTGACAATGGCTTCTCACCATTTCACGTTGTCAAAAGTACTTAATAATATCAAAAGCATCAAAATATATCCCATAATTACGTTTAAATAAATAATATTTGTTTGATAAACTAACTAAAATCTTAAATTTGCTACCTTTTATAACTAAAAATAAACCAATTTATTCAGCAAATGAGTAACCAAACCATCCACAGTAACTTGAATCCATTGGATTCAATGATGAAACGCTTCGATGAAGCTGCCAAGATCCTCGGTCTTGATGAATCAGTTTACAACACTTTAAAATATCCTTCTAAGATTGTAACAGTGAATTTACCTGTTATAATGGACAATGGCAAGGTGCAGGTGTTTGAAGGCCATCGTGTGCAGCACAGTACAACTCTTGGCCCTTCAAAAGGTGGTATCCGCTATTCTATGGATGTCTCTCTCGATGAGGTTAAAGCATTGGCTGCCTGGATGACGTGGAAAACAGCGGTAGTAGGTATTCCTTACGGTGGTGGCAAAGGAGGCATTAAATGCGACCCTAAAAGCATGAGTAAGGGTGAATTAGAAAGGATGACTAGAGCGTATGCAGCAGCTATGAGCGATATGTTTGGCCCCGATAAAGACATTCCTGCTCCGGATATGAACACCGGTCAACAGGAAATGGCTTGGATAGTAGATGAATATTCTAAAATTAAAGGACAATATACACCAGCAGTGATTACAGGAAAACCAATTTCCATGGGTGGTTCTTTAGGCAGAGTTGAGGCTACAGGACGAGGTGTCATGGTATGTACCCGCTCTGCTTTAGCTAAAATGGGACTTAGACCGGAAGAATGTACCTGTGTTGTACAAGGTTTCGGTAATGTGGGCTCCATTTCCGCCAAACTAATAGAAATGTTGGGTGTTAAAATCGTTGGTATCTCTGATGTTACCGGTGGCTATCACAATGCCAACGGCATAAGTATAGAAGATGCTATTGCTTATACCAAAGCTAAAGGCAACCTTGGTGGATTTACAGGTGGCGAAAAAATAAATAATGCAGAATTACTTGAATTGGAATGTGATATACTTGTGCCTGCCGCAATGGAAGATCAGATAACAGATGCAAATGCAGCTAATATTAAAGCTAAACTTATTGTGGAAGGGGCAAATGGGCCTACCAGTTCTAATGCAGATAAAATACTGAACGACAAAGGTATTATTGTAGTGCCGGATATATTGGCAAATGCAGGTGGTGTTACCGTTTCTTATTTCGAATGGGTGCAAAACCGCATGGGATATTTCTGGACCGAAGAACGTGTAAACAGACGTGCTGACAGGGTGATGAAAATGGCTTTCGATAATGTATATGAAACCGGCAAATCCCATACATGCAGCATGCGAACTGCCGCCTACATTGTGGCAATTGACAAAGTGGCTACGACCGAAAAATTCAGAGGGGTATTCTAATGCTATTTCACAGGGAAGGTTATAAAATAATATTGGTAACCCTGCTTATTTTGGCAGGTATTAATATTGCGTCGCAGTCATTATTGGGCGAAACCAACCTTATTGCAAAAATAATATTAGGGGTCTCCTTAGTGTTTTTTATACTCATCCTGCAATTTTTCCGCAATCCTTCAAGACATACTGTAATGAACGAGAGCCACATAATTGCTCCGGCAGATGGCACTGTGGTGGTAATTGAAGAAGTAGAGGAACCGGAATATTTCAAAGATAAGCGCAAACAAATCAGTATTTTCATGAGTCCTTTGAATGTGCATGTTAACAGAAATCCGGTAAGTGGTATTGTTAAATATGCCAAATACCATCCGGGAAAATATCTAGTTGCGTGGCATCCTAAATCTTCTACTGAAAATGAGCGGACAACAATAGTGATAGCTAGTTCCAGAGCAGAAGTATTGTTCAGACAAATAGCTGGTGCCCTTGCCAAACGCATTGTTTACTACGTAAAAGAAGGTCAGCAGGTAGAGCAGGGAAGCGAAATGGGATTCATAAAGTTTGGTTCCCGCATTGATATTTATTTGCCGTTAACTGCTACCGTGAATGTATCACTTCAACAAAAAACCAAAGGTGGAGAAACAGTTGTAGCTACCTTGGCTTAATTTATTGTTTTTTAGCCACAGATTCACAGATTAATTTTTTCGGTTACAATTTCACAGATTATAAAATCCAAAGGATTTCATAATCTAATCTGTGTCTTTTCATATCAATTTCAATCTGTGAATCTGTGGCTAATGCTTCCTCCCCGACTGCAGATTCCAATTACCATTCCAGTGAGGCACACTTATTGTTTATATTTCATTATATTTGAATATTAAATCTAAAAATATCATGCGTAAAATAATTTTAACCTTCGCCCTATTTGCGAGTTTCGCCATTGTAGGCACAGCGCAAACAACCGCCACAAGTGGTAACGGCACCGCTGCTAAACCAAAACCTGTTATTGAAACAGCGAAACCGGAAGCGGCAGCCACTTCCCCTTCCTCTACGGCAACTGGTACTGAACCATCAGGAAAAACTGCAACTACCAAAAAAAGTACCAAGAAAACCTGCTGTAAAAAGAAAGGAAGTGCTTGTTGCAAACCGAAAACACAGGCAATAAGGGAATATTAATTGTAAATAGAAATTTTAAAAGGCTGCATATTGAAATATGCGGCCTTTTCTTTTTTTACCTAATTTGAGATGCTTTTTAACATTTTGATTGGTCAATTTATTCTTGAATTTGGAATAAATATAGACTTTACTGTTGCAAAAGAAATTTTTTGAAAATGTTAACAACTATTAAAATATTATAGTTCAGCATTTTAAAAAATGCCAAATTTTAAATAAAATACCAACCCAAACTTCATAACTGTTTATATCACTCAGTTTTTAACCCCAAAAAAACAGTGTCCTATTTTGCGCACGGGTTTTTACGTATTTTTTATTGAACAGCAATACTTGCTAATTTTGATTTAATTAATTCATTTAAATATGAAAAATAAAATTCTCTTCCTCGCGATCTTAATTTCTATTTGTGTGACCATCTATTCTTTTAAAACTGCCATTAATAAAAAAATGGCTGTTAACACTATTAATTATTCTTTTAGGGGTATTATATATAGTACCACCACAAATTTAATGTCTGTTTCAGATAATGGCGCTGGAACTCTTACTATTACCACCGCTAATGGAAGTATTGTAACTGGCGATAATGCGATATTTGTACTTGATACTTCCTTAGCTTTTGACTCTGTTAATAATACATTTACAATTCCTGCTAATAGTGCTCGTTATTGGTTGGTCCCATTTGATGGGACATATAGTCCTATTGACGTAACAAATGCAAATATTGCTGATGAATGTCATAAAACCTTCTGTCCTTGTGATCCGAGTAAAGCTGCAATTGATCAATGTGAACCTCAAAACTCAATGGTTAATGGTGTAATAATAACAAAATGCGTACCTTATACTACTCCAAATGCATGTCCAGCATGCACACCCGTTCAGCACCAAGTTGATTGTAATAATATTAATACTCATTATAGTATTTTAGATTTATATAATAGTGTTTATCTTGTCAGGGCAGATACTATAAAATTCAATGGGACAACTTATCCTTAAAATTTTTCTACTCCTTTTTTGTACCTGTGATTTAATAGGCCAGAACAAGATGCCTCCTATTATGAGGCATCTTGTTTTACAAAAATCCCAAGCCAGGTCAGTTATTTCTATAGATATAGATACTTCGTACACTTATCCAAGGAACTGAATTGATACGAGCATTTCAAAGCATGAGTTTTTCTGCACTATTTATAAGGGAAAGCGATTTTTTTACCTGAAAGGAGATTACTTCATTGACCAAGAATACCTTATTTACGATACAGTGGCTTATTTCAGAGCAGGGAAAAAATGCCTGAAATACAAACCTGAAGAGTTGAAGCCATATTTTGCAGATATTGATAATTTCTTTCTTGGAACGGATAAGGATACTTTTGCTTATCAAAAGGGTGATACAATAGAACAATTGAAGAACAATCAGTTGCAGATGAA
>JBBQIF010000099.1:0-8540 GCA_038324665.1 Bacteroidia bacterium | reverse complement strand
TGCAAAGAAAAGTCCTATTTTTGTATTTGATGAACTGTACTTCACCGTGGGCTTACTTTGGTGCAACAATATTATTGTGAAAAATTTAGATAATTTGGGGGTAAACCCCTCATTTTTTGGGGGTGTTTACCCCCAAATTGGCACTTTTTTAATCTTTTTTTCAAAATTTAACAAAAAAACAACAGATTTACTTTTTTTTTTTTTACGATAAAGGTTACATTTGATTTAATAATGACAAATTGATTGTAAATGCTGGATTTAGATAAGATGAAATAAAAACAAAATATCCTTTTAAATGAGCACAACAGATATCGCATCCGATCAAAAAATCAACTTGGTATTGATTGAAGACCATGCCATATTTCGCAAAGGCTTTATCGCATTGGTGCATACCTTAGAACAAAGGTTTCATTTTGCTTATGAAGCAGCGAATGGATTGGAGTTTATAGAGCGATTTCCAAATTATCCATTGCCAGATATTGTTATAACTGATTTAAGGATGCAGAAAATGGATGGCTTTGAAGTCATCGATTGGTTAAACAATCGGTATCCAAAAATACCTGTAATTGCATTGACCATGTATAATGAGCCAGCTATACTTTTGCGCCTATTAGCCATGGGCGTTAAAGGCGTTATTTATAAGGATAATATACCGGGGAATATCATACAAGCATTTGATGCTGTTTTATCAGGTGATGTTTATTTTACGGAAATAGCCGAGGATGCATTCATAGAGGCTTACCCGGAGGATGAAGATGATTATGGAGGTGTTGGCGTAATGCCTAATATGAATAAAACAATGCGTTTATTTGCCATGAACCTCACTACAGAATTTACCTTGAAGGAAGTAGCATTGAATATGAATATCAGTGAAAAAACTGCAGAAAGGTATAGGAGCCTCCTATTTGCCATGTTAGGGGTTAAAAACAGAATAGGTTACATGGCGCTCGCCATTAAAAGAAGGATATTCAGAAAAAGTAAGTATTAAGATTCCACTTCAAAATGAAGGATTTGATGATTAACTAATGAAAGCCAGTTTAACAATACTGATCAAATGCAGACTTCAGGTTTTCTGAAATTTGATCCGCTGTATGACCTTCAATATCCAGTCTTTGCACAAAGTGAACCAATTCACCATCTTTAAATAAAGCGATTGAAGGAGAGGATGGCGGATAAGGCAACATAAAGTCTCTTGCTTTAGCCACCGCATCCAGGTCTTGACCGGCAAAAACTGTCAATAAATTCGATGGGGTTTTATCATTGGTTAATGAGCGGATAACACCCGGGCGGGCGGAACCTGCCGCACAACCACAAACTGAATTCACCACCAGTAAGGTGGTTCCTTTAGAGGTAGGTAGGGTAGTGTCCACTTCTTCTGCTGATTTTAATTCTGTGAAACCAACATTGGTCAATTCTGCGCGCATTGGCGATACTAACATTTCAGGATAAGGCATATATTATTTTAGATTTTTAAATTTTTGATTTTGTTATTTTATTAAAGCAATAATTTCTCCAAAGATGGATTTAATATGGCAAAAATAAACATAAGATTTTAGATTGCAGTATTTGTTTTATTAATAGTGTTATCGGGGAATAGTTGATAGTGATTAGTGGATAGTAATTAGTGGATAGTGCTTATTGGCTCGTAATTAGTGATTAGGTTAGTAATTATTGGTTAATGGTACAACCAAAGTACCGAGCGAAACCACGCGGGCAGTGAGCGAAGCCAAGCGGGCACTGAGCGGAGCCGAAGTGCCCGCTCCTAAGGGCTCAACCTACAAATCGCCCATTCCCCATTCACCAGTTCATATAACAACCTATCATGTAGTCTGCTACTTCGTCCTTGCCAAAATTCAATTTTATTGGGCATTACATGGTAACCACCCCAGTGCGCAGGTCTTACAGGCTTTTCATGCTTGTATTTTGCTTCTGCTGTTTTCCAGGCTTCATCTAGCTCTTTCCTGTTTTTTAGAACACTGCTTTGCGCGCTTACAATGGCCCCCACTTGGCTTTCGATTGGCCGGCTATAAAAATAAGCATCATTGTCCTTTTCAGCCATTTTTTCAACAATGCCTTCTATCCTTACTTGACGTTCAAGTTCTAGCCATACAAAATTCAATGCGACGTTTGGGTTAGCCTTTACCTGCTGTCCTTTGGCGCTTTGGTAATTGGTATAGAAATCAAATCCTCCGTTCTCAATTCCCTTTAACAAAACAATTCTGCTGACTGGTTTGTTATCAAGTACAGTGCTCAAGCACATGGCATTTGGTTCCGCAATTAGCGAATTTAACGCTTCCCCAAACCACACCTTGAATTGTTCTATAGGGTCCAGTAACACATTGTCTTCGAGCAAGACCCTGGATTTATAATCTTTTCTAAGTTCGGATATGCGGGATTGATCAGGCATTCTTGTTAAAAATACTGTTTAATTTTAATTCAATGACGCCGAAAAATGCTTCCTGGAATATTTTTTTACTCATTTTGGAAGTGCCTTTGGTTCTATCAGTAAAGATGATAGGTACCTCTTTTATTTTTATGCCTGCGAGATATGCTTTAAATTTCATTTCTATTTGGAAAGCATAACCCTTAAACTTTATCTTGTCTAAATCAATGGTCTCAAGCGTTTTTCTTGTGTAGCAAACAAAACCTGCGGTAGCATCGCGTATGGTCATGCCTGTAATAAGGCGAACGTAGGCACTGGCATAATAACTCATGATGACGCGGCTCATGGGCCAGTTCACTACATTTACACCTGGAATATAACGTGAACCGACAGCTAATCCCATGCCTTCATTTTCGCAGGTTTCAAGCAGTTTGATTAAATCTTCGGGATTATGAGAAAAGTCGGCATCCATTTCAAAAATGTACTGATAGTTTTTTTGAAGACACCATTTAAAACCTGCAATATAGGCAGTACCTAAGCCATTTTTCTCGCTTCTTTCAAGAATATGCAGACGTCCCTGGAATTCCGGCTGCAGGTTTTTAATAATTTGTGCTGTGCCGTCCGGGGAATTGTCATCCACAATTAAAACATCAAAAAGAGGTTGCAATGACAAGGTTTTACGGACGATTGCCTCAGCATTTTCTTTTTCGTTGTAAGTGGGAATTATGACAATGTTATCAGACAAAATATTTAATTAAAAAAACGGTGCAAAATAGCATTTATTTGCAGCATATAAAATAAGGTTTGATGAATAAAGCGGTTTTTTTCGATAGGGATGGGGTTTTAAATAGAGAAATTGGTGATTATGTGTGCAGAATTGAAGATTTTGAGCTTTTGCCTGATGCAATAGAATGTATTGTACTGGCGAAGGAAAGCGGGTTCATGGTGTTTGTAATCACCAACCAGGGTGGAATAGACAAAGGCTTGTATTCAATCGACCAATTGCACTCATTCCATGCTGTAATCCAGGCAAAATGCAAAGAAAAGGGGGTTCAAGTGGATGAATTTTTCTTTTGTGCGCATCATCCTATTGTTGGCAATTGCATCTGCCGAAAGCCCGATTCACTCATGTTAGAGAAGGCAATCGCAAAATATAATATAGATACCGAGCGGTCTTTTATGATAGGGGATACCGAACGAGACATGGAAGCGGCAAGAAAAAGCAATGTTTATGGCGTTCTCATACAACCTAACACCGATAAAATAAGTCTATTGAAAAAAGAAATACAACGTATCAACAACAATTAGTTAAATTTGCATCATGTTAAAGGTTTTTATCACATCAACAGTCCTCTTGTTTTTTACCCTCGCTAATGCGCAGAAAAGCGGTACAACAGCACCCACAAAGCCAGTTTCAAGTGTGGCGAAAAAGCCGGCCGCTAAACCGGTAAATAAAGGAAAAGTTAGTTTTAAGATTATTGGGAAAATGAATGGTTTTAAGTATCACTTGATGGTTTTAAATAAATTCAGGCATACGGAATATCAATTACTAGATTCTGTAACCACCGATGCTGAAGGTAATTTTACGATTCAAAAGACCATTGATGAGCCCTGCGTGGCCTTCCTTATGCATTCTAAAACGGCGGCAGTGCCATTGATTATTGAAAATGGAGCCGTGTTTAATGTGGACATCAAATCTGAAGGGAATGTTTTGGACTATTCTATTTCCGGTATTAAAGCTGAGAAGTCTATTAGGCTTTACGATTTTGTTAAAATTCAAAGTAAGATTTACAGTGAATTAAGTGAAATTGAGCAAAAGCTTTATAAGGAACAGGATGCCATGAAAATGCAGGAATTGCAGTTTCAGTTTGCCAACAAACAAAAGGAAATGAAGTTTGGTATAGAAAACGAACTTGTTGCTTCAGGTTTGGAAGGTTATTTTGTATTGTATAATTTCATGGAAGAGCAGTCTACCACAGATGTAAAGAAGGTGATGGATAAAATGACGCCACTTGAATTAAAAACAATTTATTATAGAGATTTAAAGAAGTTTTATGATGATAATAAGTTACTAGAAATTGGTGAAATGGCACCTAACTTTTCATTGCCAACACCAAATGGCGATACTTTAAAACTATCTGACTTACGAGGTAAAGTAGTATTGATTGATTTTTGGGCCAGTTGGTGCGGTCCTTGCAGAGCTGAGTTCCCAAATGTTATCAGAGTTTATAACAAATATGGTGAAAAGGGTTTTGAGATCCTTGGGGTTTCTCTTGATGACCAAGCAAGTGCATGGAAAGGCTCTATTATTTCATTGGGGCTGAATTGGAAACACGTCAGTGATTTGAAGAAATGGAACTGTGCCCCTGCACGTTTATACAAGGTTTCCTCAATACCAGCTACAATCTTAGTTGGTAAAGACGGGAAAATTATTGCTAAGAACCTGAGAGGGGAAGAATTAGAGCGAAAATTAGAAGAACTGTTTCAATAATAATAATTTAACATTAGTTTAATTATTTAGTGAGGTTGGGATAGTTGTTTTGAATCAAAATAATAAATGGCATTACAGACATCTTACAAAATTTTAATAGTAGATGATGAAATCGATATAATCGAACTATTAAGTTACAACCTTAAAAAAGAAAATTTTACGGTAGTAGCAGCAATGAATGGAAAGGAAGCCATCCAGATTGCTTCAAAAATAAAGCCTGATATAATTTTAATGGATGTGATGATGCCTGAAATGGATGGTATAGAAGCATGCAGACAAATAAAAGCGCTACCACAGTTAAAAAATACACCCCTTATCTTCCTTACTGCCAGAGGCGAAGAATTTAGTGAACTCGCGGGATTCGAAGCCGGGGCGGATGATTATATCATTAAACCGATAAAGCCCAGAGTCCTTATTTCAAGGTTGAAGGCTATTTTGCGCAGAAACCAATCGGAGAGTGCAACGCCAGGAAGAATGGAGTTCACAGACTTAAAAATAGACCGTGAGACATTTATGATTACCTACTTAGGCAAGCCTATACAGTTCCCAAAGAAGGAATTTGAATTGCTCTCCTTACTAGCAAGCAAACCCGGTAAGGTTTTTACAAGGGAGCAGATATTGGAATCAATTTGGGGAGATGATGTGTTGGTAGTGGATAGGACAATAGATGTGCATATTCGTAAAATACGTGAAAAACTGGATGATAACTTTATTCAGACTATTAAAGGCGTAGGATATAAATTTGAGGTGTGATTAGGAATCCAACACCGGAGCGTATATCGTTGTTAACGACGATTATTTTAACGTTAATTTTTTCCGTTTTTCTCTTCGTTTTTCATGTGCCTTTTCTTACTTTCCTAATTTCCGTTTTTTCATTTGGATCACTCACTTTTATTATCATTTTGTATGGCCTCGAATTATTTATTTACAGGAAAATAAAATTGATCTATAAAACGATTCACCATTTCAAGACCACTAAATTTAAGCCTGAAAATTTTATGGCTGATATCAATATTGATCCTATTAAAAGGGTGAATGAGGAGGTGATACAATGGGCATACGACCAGAAACAGGAGATTACACAGTTAAAGGCGATGGAAAGCTATCGAAAGGATTTTATTGGCAATGTTTCGCATGAATTAAAGACGCCTATTTTTAATATACAGGGCTATATTGAAACGCTGCTCGATGGCGCCATTAACGACCCTGAAGTGAATATTGCATTCTTGAATAAGGCCGCTGCAAGTGCCGAAAGGTTAAATACCCTTGTGAACGACCTGCTTGAAATAAGTAAATTGGAAAGTGGTAATTTGGAAATGAATTTTGCAGTATTTGATATTTGCGAAACGACGAAGGAAGTGTTTGAAGTCTATTTGCCTTATGCTGGAAAAAGGAATATCAAATTGAAATTACAGGAAGGTTGTGACTACCCGTTTATGGTGTTAGCAGATAAAAATAGGATTCGTCAAGTGCTCAATAATTTAATAGCCAACGCCATTAATTATGGTAAAGAAGGTGGTAATACTACCGTAGGCTTTTATGATATGGACAAAAATATCCTTGTAGAAGTGGCAGACAATGGTGATGGGATAGCACCTGGGCATTTACCTCGTTTATTTGAGCGCTTTTACAGAACAGATATGAGCCGTTCGCGCAATAGTGGAGGCACTGGTCTTGGTTTGTCAATTGTTAAGCATATTATTGAGGCGCATCATCAAACTATTAATGTACGGAGTACGGTGGGGGAGGGTACAACTATTGCCTTTACACTAAAAAAAGGATAAAGTTCTACAACCCAACCCACTTAATAATACAACCCACAGCTTTAGTTGACTTAACGGTAATTTCCTTACCGGCAATCAGTTCATTCAAAGCATTTTCAAGGTATTTTTTAGTCACCTTATCTGGGTCTTCATAATTATTATCAATGGCACCTATGTATTTAACCATTAGTTTATCAGTTTCCTTGTTGATAAGGAAAATATGAGGCGTTTTAAAAGCACCAAAATTTTTGGCAATCTGTTGTGTTTCGTCGATGAGGTATGGAAATGTAAAGCCTTTGTCTTTGGCGCGTTTCACCATTTCCTTAAAAGAATCCTCCGGGTAGTTAGCGGTATCATTAGGATTGATAGCGATAACGGGATAGCCAAGCGGTTTATATTTCTTGTCGAGGGCAATTATCCTGTCCTCATACTTTTTAGCAAAAGGGCAATGGTTGCAGGTAAAAATGACCATAAAGCCTTTGGCATCTGCGGTGCCGGCCATAGATACTCTGTGCCCGTCAATGTTTTTAAGGTCGAAATCGGCAGCTTCAGAACCAACCTCATACCCATTAGTTGAAAATTTAAAGGCCATCGTTGAAATAATCATGATGGCGAGTAGCAATGAAAAAAATGATATTATTTTTAGTTTCATAAAGTAGAGATGTTTTAGTGCTATTTTAATAAAGTGTAAAGCAAATATAATGCTTTTTTTAAGGTTGTTTTTTTCTTTGTAAAAGCACAAACCTGAAATAGAAATTTTCACCGTGGTAATCATAATTAAGGTCTTCAAAATTTGGGTTGTCAAGCACTATATCGTATTCATTTTCGAGTTCAGTAACAATCTCAGTCTTGTTATAAATAAAGCAAGGCAGTGTAGTTTCTTTACCGTAAACTGTATCATTCAATTTCTGTACACTAATGGCTGTAGGTCTTTCTTTATTGCTAAAATAGGGTGTGCGGTCGATAATGATGTAAGAAAATTGACGTTTCCTTATCTCTTCATATAAAAATCCTTTGTCGGGAATATACTGCAGCACACTGCTGAACAATAAAATATCTGGTGAGGATAATTTAAAACAGGCGTCGAAATTCTCAAAAAAATGAAGTGAACTTGTTTCAAATTCCGCTTTTCCCGCTGCTACAATATGTGGTTGCTCAATAATATTCCAATTCAATTTGGTGGTAGGTAATAAAAAATCCTTCACCCAATAATAAGCACTTCCTAAAGCACCACCAAAGTCGATGATATTGAGTACTGATTTTTTCTGAAGGGCAATCCAAGATAGGCTAAAGAGAAGAGGGTAGTTGTAGCGTTTTTCCTTATATAAAATCGTATCCAACTCAAATACATTCGTTCCTCTTTTAAGCTCCCGAAAAGATTGCTTCATCTTTTCCAATATATGACCAGCATCGTAACCAATTGCTGCTTTTTCAGCCTCTTCCCATGTTTTTAGTTCGCCAAACCAGCCCCAGTCGGTTCGCTTCTTCTTAAATAACTTAACGATGAACGGGGCAACCAGTTCTTTCAATAGTTTTTTCATTCTCTTAACTATTTTAATCTTTAATAAATGCTATTAACTCATCAAAGTTGGTGAAATTGCCGTAATGGTTTCTCCTTCTGCCATCTTTCATTACGAGTGTATAGGGAATCTCACCCTGCCATTTTTTATCGGCACTTTGGATAAAATCATTGAAATCAACAGAGTTAAAAATGAATTGGGTGCCTATCATTTTTTTAATACCAATAAATTTTCTCACCTTTTTTGCTTCTGATGGGCCGTCGAATGAAACAAAAATGAAACGGATATGTGCTGATTTTAAGGCAGAATCAGCTTGCGTAAAAAATGGCAATTCTTCAACACAAGGTTTGCACCAAGTAGCCCAAAAATTAATGATGACAGTA
>JBBQIF010000098.1:0-8576 GCA_038324665.1 Bacteroidia bacterium | reverse complement strand
CATTAGGCGCAGTAACACTACTAATTGAATTACATATAGCAGGTTTTTCAGCAGCAGTGTCTAAAAAAGCAGTTCCTAATGCAATAAATCCACCGGCGCTTTCGCCTGCAACAAAAACATTGCGTGCATCTATTTTATATTTATTTTTATTCTGTATGAGGTAACGAACGGCACCTTTTGCATCTTGTATGCCTCTATAGCAGGCGCGGTACCACTCGGCAGTATCGGCCATATTAGAACAATCCCAAGCTACATTGAATAATTGGGTAACATTACAATGCACCGCATTTGAAGTCTGGAACTGGCCCAATCTGTAATTGATTGAAGCAGTTACATAGCCCCTTTTTGCATAATCTTTCATCCATTGCTGTAATGTTCCATCATCCTTGCTGCCGGCCATAAATGAACCGCCATGTATAGCTACGAGCAATGGTCGTCCACAGGTTGGCGCCTGGTCATTATTTGGAACACAGATATCCATCGTTAAGGTTCTATCATTACCTGCAAAATCTACGGCATTCCCATAAGTTACCGTTGTTTTAGTATAAGTATAAAGGGTATCAACCCATTTCTGTGCATACGAAGAGGTAGTTGAAACTAACAATAAAAGGAATAGAAGTTTTCTCATTACAAACAAAAGTAAGCGGATTATTCCGGAATAAAAATATCAGTGCAACAATCCCTGCCTGTATTTTTCCATATCCATACCTAAAATATAGGCAACATCTTCCTCTCTTAAAGAGATTAACGGGCTTTGATTTAGATAATTATATTGAAATATATTGGCCAATGCTGCCAAATTCTCTGCAATCGCTAAAGCATTTTTATGGCTCGTTTTTATAAAACATTGACTAGTAGATTGAATGAAATTAAGTTTTTTGGCAATAGCGTAATTTTCGGAATACATAAAATCTTGCCCAATCACCACCGCCTGGTCAGGGAAATAGGTAGAAGAAAGTAAATTTGGGTGACTAAAATAAACATTTATAAATTCAGTTTTGAGTTCATACAATTTTTCCGAAAGCGGCACAAGTTCAAAAAGAAAATTATTCGTATGGTTCAATGCAGCATCTAATTTCTGAATAACTTTGGCATGTAAAGCAATGGTCTCCTCCTCGTTATCCCCATGCACAATAAGGCCATGGTTAGTTAAAAAAATGATCGATGAGGTATTTTTAATATCTGCAATAGCCTTGCTTAAATAATAACCGGGATTTAAAGAAGGCAATAATATAAATGGCTCATCTTTAAAAATTGCTTTGAGTTTGTTTTCACAATCGGAACTGCATAATAATTGATTGGCTACAACTGGGTGCGTATGGATAACATATTGATTCAATACGGCATGAAAGCCCGTTTCCATACTTGGTAAATAGGTTTTATCTCCAATAATCACGTCATTAGCAAGCTGTTTTAATTCTGCATCTGGATGTACTAACTCTGCTGTTTTTTTATCCAGAAAAGACTGAATCGGTGCATAATTTACCTTGACAAAACCCTTGGAATCACTCACCTCATCTAATCTGAAACCGGAAGCTTTTATCAGCATTTCACGCCCGTTTTTTACAGAGGTGTTACCGCCACCGCCCTGTGTTAATGACGGGGCTGTTGCTACTGATTGGGATAAATTAATTAGGGATTTTAAAGCATCCATTTTCTTATTCTTTCAAAAGATAAAACATGGTTTGCAACGTAATCAATTGTATGATGCCTTTATAGTTATTTTCCCATTGACTGTTATAAATGCCAATCTCTTCCAAACCTTGCAATTCATCATAAGCTATTAATTCTATTGTCTGGTTTGCAATTTCACCTTTGAAAATAATCTCCTGCTGATGGTTGTCCAGATATTGGTGATGTACTTCCATAGCCGAATTGGTGATTATTGCACTGAGTAGGTCATCCACTTCCACTTCATTATTAATATAGATCCGTAGACATTCCTTTTCATCTATCATTGTATAATTCACTATAATGTCGGCATTTTCTTTTTGCCGCGAAATGTATTTTTCTGAATCTTCTTTTCTGTCTTCCAGTTGCTGTAATACTTGTTCAGCCTGCTTGTCTCTTTCAACAACATCCCTTTGTATTTTCCTTGCGAAACGGATACTTTCATCGGGTTCAAAGAATATTTTCAAATCATATAAATCTGCCTGCGACTTTAAATAAAATGGGTGTAGTCCTTCAAATAAGATAAGTGTATTACTTTTGATATATAATGGCAGGGTAAACTTGCCATCCATGTGGTCGTAATGTTTTCGGTAAATAGCTTTGCCTTCCTTTAATGCCTTTGTGTGTTGGTAATCCTGATGTATATCATTGGCTTTAGGATTCAGGTGGGTAAGGCTTTTCCATTGTTCATTGCCTCTTTCCCATTTGTGCATGTCGTCGCCTCTAACGATGCTCATATAATTTTGCCCGATTACCCCTAAAATAAGATTTGAAAATGTGGATTTTCCGGCACCGGAATCCCCACCAACGCCTACTAAAAAGGGTTTGTAATTAAGCTTTTGTAATATAACATTTCTAATACCGTGGTGATAAAGAGCAAATAAAAACACAGCCAGGCAGGTTTGCAAAAGAGTGAAAAATATGTTTATTTCATGTTCGGATAATTCAATAGGAAATGGATAATCGCTGGTGGGTACTGTTCCGAAATAGATAAAATAGAAAACAATTAAGGTAAAATATAAATACTTCTGAGTCTCCCCAAATTGAAGTACAAAATAGATGAAAAAAGGTACTAGCCACATATACCAACCCTGCATTGGCGTGATGAACAGAGTGAATACGCCAAAACTAAAAGCTAAGAAGAGCAAAAGTAAGTTGCGGTTAATCCTGATAAAGGTAATGGCCCTAAAAATCAAAATAAAATAAGCAGCTACTATAAAATATAAATGGTACTCGCCAAAAGTCAGGTAGGCATCATATACCTTTGTTTGCACACTATTGGCAAAGACCATTTGCCGGTAATCCTCATTGAAAAGGTATGGAATCTGCACTATGAAAAATACGGCAAGGAAAAGGAGTGACAATAAAATACAACGTGTAAAAGGTGTTTTATTTTTAAAGATATAAATAAACACAAAGGGAACAACAACTACAATATTGGTTTTGGTAGCACAAGCAATAGCAACCATAATAATAGCCAATACCCATTTTTGTTTAAATAGAAAATATAAACTCACGATTAAAATACCAATGGGGATAATGTCCAATTGGCCATGGAAATAATTAATGTACAAAACAATGGGAGAAAGCCAGTAGAGCCATAATACCTGTTTGTGTTTGGTTTTAAGCCAGCGCAATAAAACCAGCAGTATTATAAAGTCGAAAACCAGCAGCGGCAACCTGAATACAAACAAGTGTAAAGCGCTTAAATCAGAAATGCCATCACTTAAAAATGGTGAAAAAAGGAGCCTTGGAATAGACATGATGTAGAGCATTACACTAGGGTAGGGGAAGTGCTCTTCTCCCGTGGCATTTATAAATTCTGTATAAGGATTTTCAAAGCCGCTCTCAACAAAGTAATTAATGAAAGGTGCAAATAGATCGCGCAAAAAATGACTGGCAAAAAAACAACTGACCACAATTTTAATCAACAGTCCTATCACAAATAAAGGCGACTTTAAGCCCTCAATTTTGGGGTTGCCGTATTTATCAATGAATATATTTTTATAAAGTTCTTTCAATCGTTATTTATTCATTATGGCTTCAATTTCTTCCACTTCAATTGGCATTTTAATTGCATCCATCAAGTCAACATTGCCATTGGCGGTTATTAAAATATTGTTTTCAATACGTATGCCTATACCTTCCTCTTGTATATAGATACCCGGTTCGCAAGTGAATAAATGGTTGGCTTTCATCGGCTCATAACGCATGCCAACATCGTGTACATCTATACCTAAAAAATGACTGGTGCCATGCATGAAATATTTCTTATAGGCAGGCCATTCAGGGTCTTCTTTTTTTATTTCATCCATTGTGAGTAATCCTAGATCTACTAATTCTTTTTCCATCAATTCCTTGCCTACTACTTTGTGGTAATCCATCAAAAGAGTGCCTGGTACCAATAGCTTTGTTGCTGATCTCATAACACGTAAAACAGCATTGTACACGTCTTTCTGCCTCTGGCTGAATTTGCCATTCACCGGAATTACCCTGGTCATATCGCTGGCGTAATTGGCGTAATCCACACCACAATCAACGAGTACAAGGTCCCCATCCTTGCATGGCCTGTTGTTCTCAACATAATGGAGCACACAAGCACTGGCACCGCTCGCCACAATAGGGTGAAACGAATGGCCGTTGGCTGCGTTACGGATATATTCATGGATGAGTTCGGCTTCTATTTCATATTCCATAACACCTGGTTTTACAAAACGCAATAACCTTTCAAAACCCATTTTAGAAATGCCGATAGCATGTTTGGTCAATTCTAATTCTATTGCACTTTTCTCACTTCTTAAGCGCTGTAATATAGGTGCTGCCCTATAGAACGTGTGTAGGGGATATTGCTCCTGTATTTGCTTGGCAAAATCTAGGTCGCTGGAGGGCGATTTATAAGCATATCTGTCGTTCTCATTAAGTGTGAGATAAATATTTTCAGCGTAATTGATTTTTGCACGTATGGATGAATCAAAAACATCGTTCCAAAAAATGGAATTAATACCCGATGTTGCGGTAGCTTCAGTCTTTGTATATTTATGGCCTTCCCATATTGCTATTGAATCATTGGTTTGCTTTAAAAATAAACATTCTTTATAGGCTTCTTCAGGGCTATCGGGATATAAAACCAGAATACTGTCTTCTTGGTCTATTCCACTCAGCCAGAACAAGTCTGAGTTTTGTTTGAAATCCAAAGAGGCATCGCCATTGCGCACAAATTCATAATTACTCCTGAAAATGGCAATACTGTTGGGTTTCATTTGTGTTGTAAACCTTTTGCGGTTGTCAATAAAAAGTTGCTGATTGATAGGTTGGTATTTCATTTCTTACAATTAAGGTATAAATATTGGAATCATTTATGGTTATTCCCATAAAATATGGGCGAAAATAATGAAATATTAATATTAATACGCTGAATAAGGTAAAATTGGGTATTTTTGATTTTTTAATGGAAACAAGATGAAAATTAAATCGATTATACTTACTATTATATTGATTCAATATTTAAATTCAGGTTTAAATGCACAGGGTAATGTAAATTTACAAGTAGGAGACAAGGATTTTGCAATATGGGCCTTTATTGAGCACAACAAGATTTGTAAGTCCATCTATGACAATATCCAAAGCAAAAAACTGACCGGTTATAGTGTCAAAAATACAAAAGAGTCCTTTAAAGAAACAATCAGTAAACTGCAACAGGAAATGGTTGTATTCTTTCCAACAGACCCAGATGACCCTACAGTTGGTTTTGACACGACAGTGTTTGTTGAACAGTCTGAGAATTATTATTTTTTCAAAATCTCCGGGGATTACATACTTTTAAAACCCTTTAAAGGGCAAAGCAATCTTTTAAAATTAAAAAAAACTGAATTGTTTGATTTAATCGAGGATGCAGCAAAGTCGTATTTCAAATTATACATTTCCAATTATATGGTTTGCATTGATTCTATTCCAAACATGAGCGAAAGATTACTGAATCGATTTAATAGTAAATTGTTTGATTACTGTAAACTCCCTTCCACTAACATTTATGCGAATGATTCCCTGAAGACAATTATGACTCAAAGTGACAAAGAAATGAAGTGCAGGATTGATATAGTCACATTGGTTCATGACCCTAAGTACCCAAATGATCCTTATATGTATCTTGATACCGTTATGTTTAAGGATTATGATATCAAGGATACAAACATTCGGCAGGCAATAGTATTTGCAATTGAAGTAAAGGATTTGAACACCAAGGTAATGGCCATTTCTTCAGGAATTAACAGAGGTGCCCCTGGTTACTCTGATATGATATTACCTTATGGTTTTCTTCCTTATCCCTCTTCATTATTTTTTGACGAAAATGATTTAAGTGTAATAAAGAATGTCCTTCAAATTAAATTGATGGATCGGTTGAATGAGTCTGAGAATTTCGAGGGAATTTATGATGATTATTTTGAGGAAAACTGAAGTTTTTTTTCAAACCGGTAAAAAAAATAAAAATTTGATAGGCCCAATTTAAGCGCTCATCGGAATAGTCATAAGATAATCGGCAAATGCGCTAATTCTGTCGAGAGCCATCTTAACACTTTAGTTTTTCTATTAATGTTGTAGAAAAAATCACAAGATTTATGAACGCCTCATTCAATGGAAAGCTCGCCCAGAAAAGTTTATTTATTGGCCTTATATGCGCCTTGTTTTTAATTCCTGTTTTTTTTATCAGTCGCATGGTAGCCGATAGGCAGAACAATAATGTTGAAGCCATAAAGGAGGTGTCTAAGAAATGGGGCGAAAAGCAATTTATTGGTGGTCCTTATATTACACAAAAGGTGCTTTCTGCCACTGAACTCACGCAAAATAATGCACACTTTTTACCATCGCAATTATCTATACAGGCCAATGTAAAAACGGAGAACAGGAAGAGGGGGATTTATAACGTGCCGATGTATAAAACGGATGTGTTGATTACTGGTCAGTTTGATACATCATTGCTTTCGAAGCTGAATATTCAAAAAAGTAAGTTGCATGAGAAAGCTGACCTTAACTTACACATATCCGACCTTAAAGGATTGAGTTCGCCTGTGAAAGTGAAAATTGGTGATAAATATTACGAGTTTTCATCAGGTCTTTCAAACAATCAATTGTTCAGCAACGGTATTCATCTGTCGGAAACTTTTGAAAACCTTGAAGGAAAGCATTTTGAAATCTCGTTTTCATTAAACGGCAGTCAGACCCTTGGTTTTGTGCCATTGGGCAAAAACAATGATTTTAAGTTGACTGGCGATTGGGGTAATCCATCTTTTTCTGGCGGTTTTTTACCCCAGAGCCATCAAATAACGGACAGTAAATTCAATGCAGAATGGCATATTCTCGACCTCAATCGTTCCTTTGCACAACAAGGGTTTGATAATTTCATACACTTTGGAAGCGAGGATGTTGAAAATTACAGGGGTATCGTCGATTTTTCGGAACCATCCTATTGTAATATTAAATTTTTTGATCCTATTACAGGGTATGTCAAAGCACTACGAGCAAATAATTATGCCTTCTTTTTATTGCTAATTGTTTTTGTAGCCTTATTTTTAGCAGAATATTTAACAAAGGTCAATATTCATATCCTTCAATATGTGGTGATTGGTGCGGCCATCGTTTTGTTTTATCTTATTTTACTGGCCTTTAGTGAACATATAGGTTTTAATAAGGCCTATCTTTCCGGGTGTATTATGGTAATCTTGCCAGTGTTTATATACATAAAGGCGATTATTAACGCTAAGGTGGCGGGCGTGATTGCAACCATCACCACCTTCCTTTTTGGGATGTTCTTCGTAATGCTTATATCCCAAGATTATTCCTTGTTAATAGGTACATTGGTTGCTTTTGGCGTATTGATCGGGGTAATGTTCGTTACAAGGAATTTTGGAAAAAATGTAGAGTTGCAGGAAATAGAAAGTGCATAGAGGCGAGGAGGGTAAAGCCACAGATTCACAGAAGGGATAGAAAGGAAAGGCACAGAGTTATATCTGAATGTTCCATGAAAAAAAAAATAAAATTAATCTGTGAATCTGTTGTCTACATAAAATTAACATAAATTCGCAAATTATTTTTATGCGTGATATCCGAACAGAAGAAGACATAGCCGTATGGATGAATAGGTTTTACAAAAGACTGTTGGAAGATGAAATTACGGCGCCTGTATTTAAAGGATTGGATATAGAAGAACACCTTCCACGTATTATTGAGTTTTGGGCTTTTGTTTTGTTGGACAAAGAAGGGTATAAAACTAATGTGTTCCAGAAACATGCGCATTTAAACCTGGAAAAAGTGCATTTTGAACACTGGCTGCAACATTTCAGGTCGGTTACAGATGAAATGTTTCAAGGTGAAAGAGCTGACACAGCAAAGCAACGGGTAGCGTTATTAGCAACTACTTTCTATCACAAAATAAAAGGCGTTTACGAAGTGTTTTAATATTGGAGAATTATAACGACCTTTGTGTTTTAATCTTAAGAATGAAACCCATTGTTTTTGTGTGCGCTTTATTGTTGTTTTCTGCGGGCTTCGCCCAAAATAAATTATCTAATAGTACAAGTTTATCAATAGTGGAAGGAAGCCGATTCCTACTTTCCGACAATGGTATTTCACATGCACTTGTTATGGTGAATGAATGTGCTAATGATTCAATGTTTAAAGCCAATGGTATCGTTGTAAATGGCAAATTCGGCAATGTATGGTCTATTACTTTTCCTGTAAATAACATCAAAAAGCTTGAGTCTTTAACTGGAATTGAATATATGGAAATAGCAAGCAGAGCCAATGCTGCTCACTTCAAAAATGATATTGAACGGCAGATGACATCCGTGGATAAGGCTCAAAATGGTATACAGAACGGGTTGCCTTTGAATTATAGCGGTAAAGGTGTT
>JBBQIF010000097.1:0-8589 GCA_038324665.1 Bacteroidia bacterium | reverse complement strand
TTATTCAAAAAAACTTATGTGCCCTCAGGTGCCTTAGAGCCTGCCCTGAACTTGATTCAGGGTGGTTTGGCTCTAAAAAAGCCGCTCAAATGATAAAATAGTTACCAAACTTGTTTAAGTCTTATCGTACATCAGCTTGCTTAATAAATGTTGTGTTCCCCAATTGAATAGTTCTCTGAAAACCTTTCTGCGATATGTATATCCTTGAATAATTCCTATATTTTTGCACCCTTGTTTTCAAAAATAAAAACATACAAAGCCCTTTTTGGCGAAACGATTAGACTTGCCTATCCCATTACCTTTGGTCAGTTAGGTCTGGTACTAATGGGAGCAATTGATACCATTATGCTCGGTAGGTTAAGTACAGATATAATGGATGCCGCAGCAGTAGGCAATGCCATTTTTTTCCTCATAATGCTCATCGGTATGGGTACTTTATATGCTGTAGGGACTTTTACTGCTATTGCAAACGGGGAGAAAAACCCTCAGCAAGCCATCCCTATATTTCATTCTTCCATAAGGATTAGTCTTTATTTAAGTTTAGCCATTTTCCTTGTCAATATATTACTCTACTATAACTTTGATATTTTAGAACAGACGCCTGCTGTAACCGCTGGCGGTGCTCAATTTTTATTGATTGTGAATTGGGGTGTTCCTACTGTTATGCTATACAATTCCGGTAAACAATTACTAGACGGTTTGGGCAAGACTAACACTTCCATGTATGTTACCTTTTTTGGCATTTCGCTCAATATTTTACTTAACTGGATCATGATTTTTGGGCATTGGGGATGCGAGCCTATGGGTCTTGTTGGCTCGGCATGGGCTACCAATATTTCAAGATTAGCTATGGCCATTATTATGTTGGCTTGTGCTTGGTACCATCCTTTTGTGAAACAATTAAAATTACTTAAAATTGAATATAAACGATATGATTGGGATATACTAAAAACGGGTTTGCCAATAGGCTTTACCTTCTTCTTTGAGATGGCTGCCTTCACTGCCGGATTAATTATGAGCGGCTGGATAGATGAAACCAATCAGGGGGCACATCAAATTGCTATCAACTTAGCAAGCATCACCTATATGTTCATCACAGGTATAGCTGCTGCAGGAGGCATTATAGTTGGAAATTATTATGGTGCCAAAGACAAGATTGGGGTGCGTAAAGCCGGTTTTGCTTCCATTGTTTTGGGTTTAGGAACTGAACTTATTTTTGCACTTCTTTTCATTTTCATGGGCGGCATTCTTCCTTTAATTTATACCACTGACAAAGGCGTTATAGAAATAGCGCAACGCTTGCTGTTCCTTGCTGCCTTTTTCCAATTGAGCGATGGATTGCAAGCGGTGGGTGCTGGTGTTTTGCGCGGCATAAAAGATACTAAAATTACAGGTATAATCGCATTCGTCTCCTATTGGATTATTATGGTACCCGGTGCTTATTTCTTATGTTTTAAATTGAACTGGGGCATTGAAGGGATATGGTTTGCCTTTATTGTCGGGCTCACCTTTGCTGCCATCTGGTTGATTACTCGTTTTTATAATCAGAGTTTGTATCATAATTTGGAGTTTGAAGAGTAGGGATAAATGTCGCCAATACAACAATTTTGATTTGATGCATAGTTATCACCTCATTCTATCCTTTTGATGACCTTATCCAACAAATCGGTTTTCAAAAAGTACTTCGTCTAAAAATAATAAAGTATTTCTGCTGAATTGATGTGCAGAGATATTTTCTATCGGCCTCATTCTGGAAAGCCTGTATAGCTATGGGTACCACATCATTCAGAATCTTTCTAGACCGATATAACTTTGAAATAAAGGTAGTCGTATCGAGCATCATGATATCCTGAATGAATGCACAAAGCAGCATTCTTCAGGATGACCGTTTCTAACTCAAGTTTATTTATTAGCTACTGCGGATTTGAATGAATTTCTGTTCTGAAGTATCGCTTAAATAATTTTTTCTAGGGACACGCGTCATCGTGAACTCTTCTCATGGAGCTTGGTGAAATAAAAAGATGCACTGCTTTGGGCGCATCTTTATTCAGAATCTACCCTCCCAACTTCTCATTTCAATAACATCCAGCATACACACTAAGCCTGACCATAAAGCCTTCAACTAGTCAGAAAAGCCACAGACCTTAACTCCTTCGTTATGAGAAAAATTCGTGGATTCTGTAATCAGGTCGCAAGTTTAAATTCATGAAACCTGAAATGATAACTAAACTGCCTATTATCGTCGCAAGCCCAAAAGGCCGCTTGAACTAATTGGTTTTTTGAGATGCCATTTTTTTTGGCACCTATAGGATAGTTCTGCGAGTGGACTCGCAGAAATCATCCGCCAAGGTAAAAAAAATAAATCTTAAAAAATTTTTCCTGATAAGGAAAAAAAAATAGTTCAGCGGCTAGCTTTTTTTGTTACTTTTTTAGGCAATGAAAAAAAAGTAAAATATTAAATATTAAAATGTAATTTTCTACCTCAAAGAGATAAATATTTATTTGTTAATGTAAAATACTTTCCTCCATCTCAATTTATCAATGATTTATTTCAATAGCATTAATTTTACTTTAGTACTTTTTGTTTGGGTAAAAGAAAGTAAACCTTAACCGAAGGTTATCTCATGACCTGACCATAAAGCCTGTAGCGAAAGAACTAAGACTCACCTTACTTTTTCACCACTTTTCCTTTCCCTCTTTTACCCAAATTCCCTTTATCCGCAGGCGTTGTTTTGGCCATTGCCTCCTCAAAAGCTAACCTCAAAGTTTCTAGATGAGCAGTAAAATTCTCAACACTCTGCTCGTCCATTACATCAATTTTTTTAATCTCAATTTTACCAGTACTTTTTACAGACAATAAGGCATGACTTAAAAACTGAAGATGTTCCATTTCGGCAATTTTTTTACCCGCAGATCCCGCTTTTTCCCAAATCTTTTTAAAATCAATGCTTATTTCATCCCATTGCTTTTTAATTGTGATTTTATTTTTCGCTAACAACAAACAAAGGTCAATATTAATAAACGCCACCATGTCCCAGTAATTCAAACTATCTTTTTCTCCTTCTCCCATCAAACTTGTCTTTATATTTTCAAGCTCAATACTTATCGTTTTATCAGACTTCATGGTATAATTATTTCCAAGCACCTTAAATGAACTACCCCATGCTGCCATTCCACCTAACACCAAAATACATTCTAATTCTATCGCATTCGTTACAGAATATATTTTATTTGCATTGGCTGGATTTACTGCTGCCTTGTTGTAATAATAAGCCGCTGCTTTGTAGGCATCTTCTCTTCCTTTTTTACTAGACTCCAGTATGGCTTTCCGTTTGTAAGAACTTGCAATGATATTTAGCCGTTCTGCTGTTTCTCCTGCTGCATTTAGCATATTTAGATCCGTGATTACTTTCTCCATTTGCTTCAAAAGTTCACTATGGTCACTCTGTTTTTTTAGTATTGAATTAGCATTTTTAAAATAGGTGTGGATGTAAAACTTAGCTCTGGCATTGCAATATTTCTCCATACTCGAAAATGAGAAACTGGCAATTTCAGAATTCAACAATGTTTCAAATTTGGCTACTGCTTTTTCATACAATGCCATCTCAAGATTAATAAGTGCTTCTTTCTCTGTGATCTGTGCATTTCTAAGATCGGCATCATCTACTGCTTTGCAAATGGCTTCAAGCACATGAAGGTTATCTACTATTGTACCTTTACCAGTTTGCAACTGATTCAAAAGGTTTTCCAAATCAATTTCCGCTTCTTCTGAAATAAAATATTGAGGTTTCCACGCCTTCTTTGTTTTTGCAACTCTTCTCAATTTATAAAAGGGATCCCCATAGCATTGATAAGCCCCCCAAGTATTATTATTTTTATGTTTTGTGAAAATTTCTTCTCTGGCTTTTTTTACTGCATCTCCGAAATTATACCCCTCGAACATGGACGTATAAAATATTTTGGCAAAATCTTTTGCCGCTTCATCATCCACTGCCCATCCTGCAGCAATTACTACTTTCACTCCTATTCTAATTAACTCCGTGCCGATATTGGCCGCTAACTTATACCTATCTGCATAATACTTTTCGTCCAAAGCATTGATATTACCAAGGTGACAACAATTAACAAAAACCAATTCTGGTATCACAGGCAATTGTTGAATATTATACACTGTAAGAAATACATCATTGCCAAGCACCATGCCCGACTTTTGGATTGATTTGGGATCATAAACGCCATGCCCTGCCAAATGAATGATGGTATAATCTTTTGAAAAAAGATTGCCTATAATATCTGCCGCATCATTATTAATTAATGAAATAAGATTGTATCCGTTATTGTTCAATATATCTACAACTTCTCTGCCTTCTGCAACAGCACCTGGTAACTGGTGAATAAATCCATATAGATTTGGATCTGCAACCACCAAGGCGTTTTCTTCTGCTACCCTTTTTATATTTGAATTGTAATCACTAATTGCCAATTGTCTTATCATCCCTGCATTGATGCACAATGGTTTTGCATTCACTGTATTGTCTTGCAATAACTCCCAGGGATAAGCGGCAGTATCTTTATCCAACACCCATGAGATATTGCCCTTGCGCTTCAGTTTTTCCTTAAAGTCATTGGGGATCATCAATTCAAACAAAGTCTTTGCAGTATCAGGCGACCATTTGTTTTTTGTGGATACCTCCGCAATAAAAAGGTCTATCAAAGGTGTACTGCTAAACAATTCATTTTCTTCTTCTCTTGCTTCACCAGTAGTTGCTCCGAATACTATGCTCGAAGGATCTGCTGAACCCTCTTTTGCCGGTTTGTATTTTACTGTTATCCTATTCCACCAATCTTCCGAAGTATCCAGTGGTAGCCTTTTTTTGAGACCCAATAAGTTTTTTATTTTCTTATTTGGCAATATGATGTTAAAATTGAGATTATCGCTATTTGAAATTTTACTCAAAACATACATACTGCTCAACGCCCTATCAAGATACAATTCCACAAACTCAATATGCTGTACTGTTTTACTGTCCTTTTTAAATATGCTCAATGATTTTTCATTGGCATTATTTACCCCTTCGATAATGGCTTTCAATGAACTTTCAACAGAAAGCCCACCATAACCGCAACCGATTATTAATGTTGAAATTCCGATTTTAGCTTTTCCAACCGGTTGATCTTTTATACTCAATAAATAATTTGAAACCCCTTGTTCAATCGTTTTTGCCAATTGGAAAGAAGTTAATTTACCCGGCTCTCCAAGACCCGTTATCACTGCACCCATAAAAGTACCTGACTTATTTTTTACAAATACTTCATTGGTGCCGATTTCTCCGGGATATAAGCCCAGACGGTGTTTTGCTGAAAGCATCCCATCAAGGTATTGATCAATAATATTTTCTGCATATAATATACCATCATTAGCAAAATGCCCTGCCAATACAGGATACGCTGCAAAACCAAGATCACCATTGCTAACGCTTACAGTAACAGGTACTTTACTTACCACCGTTTCCTTATTTTCCTCTATTCCAAAAATTGCATTTTCAACACCTTGTTCCGATAGTTCGAAATTAAACTCAGGAAAAGCTCTGAATAATTTTCCCTCCCCTCTCGTTACAGGTCTTAATTTACTCAAAAGTGTTGTAGTGCCATTGACCAGAATTTCCTCTATGCCATTAAAAATGTCAGGTTCATTGGCCAATGCGCCATGAGAAACTGGCACATAATACACCGCATTTTTATCCTCCAATTGTTTTGGAATGCCCAATTTCCAGGTAACACTTTGGTCGCCTTCGGCAGTGTATAAAAACACCAATTCGTTGCGCGATGTATCGTTGAAATAACCGCAAGGTGTTTGCTTATCTTGACCGGCAATATAAACCATATTGGTATAATCTATATTATCTCTATTTGATATAATATTATCCCTGTAACGCCTAAAAACTTCAAGGTCGTTAGTAGTGGGAATAGGCCATCCATTATCCCCAAGGAAGGAAGCCATTTTTTTCCAGGTATCCTGAAGTGCAAAATTATTTTCATTATCTGTAGTCAAAGGCAATAGACTCAGTATACCCGGAAATTTTGAGAACATTTGCAACAATTCCTTTTTGCTGTGCCTGAAATCCAACCGATTGAGTGAGGTAATAATAGAATCCTGTCCATATAAAACAGTCGGTATTCTGTATGAACCTCCTAAAGGAGACCCCAAAAACAGCAATCGGAAACCTTTAGAATTATTGAGTTGCTGCCAAGTGTCATTGTAGTTAATAATAAAATCGCGCACCAACACGCCACCCATAGAATGACCGATGATTTTAATAGGTTGACCCAATTGCAAGAGGCTTTTTATCTTTGTATTAAATTCCTTGGCGCATTCGTTAAGGTTCTTGCGCCAGTCGAATGGATAAATTACAACATCATAATTATTGCTTAATCGGGCAGCGAGCTTTCCGTAAGACGTTTTGATGGCAGACGTGGCTGTGATTTTGCCGTCATCCATATCCTTCAGTTTTGTTAATCCTCCAACAATTGCACTCAGGTAATTGAGCCAAAGTTTATTGTTACCACGTGAAATATTGGAGCCCATGATACCCGGTAATATCACAGCGATTGGTCGGTTGCCAGATGGCGGCCCGGAGCTTAACTCACCATGTTCAAGACCCCTGTCACTGGCTGGTATCGCATTTTGTGGCATCGATTTAAAACTCGGTATTGCCTCACCTTCCGCAGTATTCAGCACAAAGTTAATGGCCTCTCTGGTGGAAGTATTTGCAAAATATTTTACATGATCCACATCCGTGCCCTGATCGAAAAAATATTGAATATTACTTTTCCTTTTCACGCCCAAATACATAGAATCTGTATTGACGACCAAATCATTTCTTTGCCAATAGAATAATTTTCCCAAAATAACCAAAATTCCTTTGCCTGTAAAACTGAAAGTACCATTACCCGAAATCACAGCAAGCGAACTGCCATCAATTGCATTTTTACTCGACTGATCGTTCAGGATTTTTATAAATGGTGATTCAGGATTCTGGGCTTCAAGCCCTGGTAAAACATTAATATTATCTTTAGAGGCAACTGCTGCGGACAAAAGTTCTTTCAACACATCCGCAAAGGGATTTAAATCACCTCCAAAAAGATTAAAGAAAGCATTAAGAATATGGTCCAACCTTTGAGAAGCCAGCTTAGTGCCAGCAGCAGGGCAAGCCACCCTGATAAATTTAGCAACTTCTATTCTTTTTGACTTGAAAATTTTGTTGAGTTCCTTGATATTTTCAATGTCCTTTTCCCGATTTTCCTTCTTTAATAATTCAATATTTTCATTGCTAAAGCCAACCGGCTGGCTTCCACTATATAAAGACACAAGATCGCCAACGATACCTCCCCTGGAGTGACTGATGATATGCAGTTTAATATTAGTAGGCAATAACTTCGCCAACTTCACCACGTTTTCTAACGGGCTTTGCGTGAGTGTGCGGTGTTGAAAAGCGATTACATTGTTCCCATATTGGTTATGCAAATTAACCCAAGTGGCCGATGCTTTAAGTTCTTTAAAAGCGCCGAATGTATCCGAATTTGTGCCGTGAATAAAAAGGAAATAAGGTTGGCCTGTTGCCCATTTTTCTATTCTATGAAACTTAAAATCCTTGTCTATTCTGAAGAGGCCCACGCCTTCTTTTATCAACTCCTTTGTAACTGCACCTGTTGAAGGAAAATCGATTTCACCCAGACCGTTTATCAAACATTTATCTTCAAATTTCTTAGCTAATACGCCAATGCCCGCTACTTCTGCTTTCTTCGCAAATACTTTCAAAAGTTTTACCACTATCTTACCTACTACACCCCTTTCGCTCCCCGGCACTGTAATATGCGCAGGCAATTCAAAACTATCATTTGCTTTATCACCACGTTGACCAGACGTTTGTATCGCAACATCCGCTTCAGGATAAACTTCGTGGAGTGTGGTGGCATCGCAAAGCCAAGTACTGCCGTCGTTAAATTCAAATTCCAGTAATTTATCCTTTACAGGAATCGTTAATATTTCGCCAACAACATCGCGGTTACTACCACTGAATTCATAGATCTCAACTGTGCTTGTTGAATCCTTATGTTTTTGGCCATTAACGACCAGTTTATTTATTTGCATGATGATTTTAAATTAAGAGAGACTGCTTTCAATTACTAGAATAGCAACCTAAAATGTGGTATTAATCTAATATTTAAGGTTTATTTTATTCTTCAATTAGTTGATATGTTTCTTCAAAAATTGCTTTATCACACGAATACATTTCTCCTCTAACACCAACAATTAGGTAATCCCCAGCCTTTGCATGAAGGATGCCTTCCATGGTTTCAACTTCAAATGGTTCGTGTATCTGAAAACATTTGATTGGAATTGGTTTTTTTACTGCCTTTTTAAATGCGTAGTCGGGTAATTGGTCTTTTTTAAAGTGTATCATAATTGTATTTATATTTAAAATTCAATTATAATTCTTTTTAATAAATTCTAAAGCATTTTTGTAAATGATTTTGTAAATAACATCATAAAATGAGATAAGAACTAAACTTACTATCTATCTTTAA